>NZ_JBFBFA010000003.1:0-151329 GCF_040683915.1 Kitasatospora sp. NPDC093102
GTCGAGGGCGACGACGCGGGTCTCCCCCTCCCCGTAGACCTTGTTCAGGCCGGTGGCTCGGGCGGCCGCCAGGCCGGTGTGGACGGCGGTTGCGGTCGACGTGGTCACGGGGGGCTCCTTTTGTGCTCGTGGACTTGTACCTCCATGTTCCGCGACGTGATCATGGTCTTGCGTCGCTCCGCCGGACGGTTGGCCCTACCACCGCTGGGCGTACGGGAGGGATGGACCCCTCCTCCTGCGGTATGACGTGAACCCTGAGGCAGGAGGATGGCCGGAACGGATATCCTTCGTGGCCGAATCCCGAACAGTTCGTCAGATCGCAAGGAAACATGACAACTTCCGGGGCTTGGGACATGCGAAAGGGCGAGCCGGGCGACTAGGCTCAGGGTGGTTTCGCAGACGCCCGGATGGTGGAACGCAGACACGGGCAGCTTAAAACTGCTTGGCCGCGAGGCCGTGCCGGTTCGAGTCCGGCTCCGGGCACCGATCGTCCGGCGGGGGCGCGACGGCGTCCCCGCCGGACGTTGTTCACTGGATCCTCCTCGCGGCGTATCCCGGAATTTTTGCCATGCCATTACCCTTGTGCACGGGCGGTGCAGTGCCGCCACGGAGGGAATGAGCAATGAGAAGCAGCAACCCGGTCTTCTCGCGGGAGGGGTCCTTCACCCGCGACGCCGGCTACGCGGGGTTCGGTACCACCGCGCAGGCCGGGAGCCCGAACGGCCAGAACCACTACGGCCAGAACCCCTACGCGGGCACGCCTTACGCCCAGCAGCCGCAGGGCCAGGCCCCGATGACCGACGAACAGCTCTACGAGCTGTACAACGGGCCGTCGGC
Source organism: Kitasatospora sp. NPDC093102 (assembly GCF_040683915.1). NCBI lineage: Bacteria > Bacillati > Actinomycetota > Actinomycetes > Kitasatosporales > Streptomycetaceae > Kitasatospora > Kitasatospora sp. NPDC093102. The sequence goes on from NZ_JBFBFA010000003.1 coordinate 838, forward strand.
CGGCCCGGCGGCCACCGGGCGGATGACGCTGGACGACGTGGTCGCCCGCACCGCGATGACGCTGCTGACGCTGGTCGCCGCCGGTGCGGTGGCCTGGTTCGCGCTGCCGTTCGAGAACTACGGCTACGCCCTCGGCGCCTCGATCGTCGCCTTCGTCGTCTACCTGGTCATCGCCTTCAAGCGCAGCGTGAGCCCGCCGCTGATCCTGACGTACGCGGCCCTCCAGGGCTTCGCGATGGGCGCCGTCTCGCACCTCTACAACACCGCGCTGAACGGCATCGTGATCCAGGCGGTGCTGGGTACGGCGGCGGTCTTCGCGGCGATGCTGTTCGCCTACAAGAGTGGTCGCATCCGGGTCACCGCGCGCTACCAGCGGATCGGCATCGCGATCGCCATGGGCTTCGTGCTGCTCATGCTGGTCAACCTGGTCGCCATGGCCTTCGGCGCCGACATGGGGCTGCGCTCCGGCCCGCTGGGCATCGTGGTCGGCCTGGTCGGCATCGGTCTGGGGGCCTTCTTCCTGTCGCTGGACTTCGCGGCGATCGAGGAGGCCATCGCCCAGGGTGCCCCGCAGCGCGAGTCGTGGCGGGCCGCCTTCGGGCTGACCCTGTCGCTGGTCTGGATCTACATGGAGATGCTGCGGCTGATCGCGATCCTGCGCGGCGACGACTGACGGTCCGTCCTGCCGTGAACCACTGCCGCCGGGCCCCGGAGCCACTCGCTCCGGAGCCCGGCGGCTTTCTCGCTTACGCTCCTACCCATGCATGACGTAGAGCCCCTGGTCGAAGCCGTCGAGTCCCTGGCGGATCGTTTCCGCTCGCTGCCGCAGAGCAAGCTGCTGGGCGCCGTGCCCGGGTACGCCTCGCGGGCGGCGGCCGCGCTGGAGCTGGCCCGTCGGCTGGCCGGGCTGGCGCTGGCGACGGAGGGCGGGCCGCAGCGGGAGTTCCCGGATGCCGGGGCCTTCGCGGCGGGGGACCAGCTGGCCGTCGCCGGGCACGACCTGGCGGCCGCGCTCGCGGCGCTGCCGGAGGGCGCGGAGGTGGCGCTGCCGGACGGGCCGGTGGCGGCGGCCGAGGTGCTGACCGGAGCGGTGGCCGCGGTGCGGGAGACGGCGGCGCTCTGCGGCTGAGCGGGTGGAACGGGCTCACGGAGTCCGGGAACGCCGAAGGCCGGCCGGGTCGGTAACCCCTGGACCCGGCCGGCCTTCGGCGTGCTGCGCGGCGGTGAGCTGGTGTCAGATGCTGGCGACCACCCGGTCGGCGAGCACGTAGACGGCCTCCTCGTCGGTGGAGAAGGTCAGCGAGTACGAGCCGGAGAAGCGCGAGCCGCCGAGCAGCCGGACGTGTTCACCGGCACGGACGGCGTCGATCAGCCGGTAGGCGGCCTCCCGGTCGCCCGGGGCCACGCAGAGGGTGGTGCCGTCGGCGAAGGCGTACACGTCCAGGGTGCCCAGCGGGCCCGGGCGGACGTCGACCAGGGCGACGGCCTCCTCGGCGAGGGTGGCCAGCCGGCCGTCGGTCCACTCCCGGGACGGCGCCTGGCTGGGCACGAAGTCGGGGTGCGAGGGGTGGCGGCGCGGGTCGGGCGCGGCGACCGGGGCCTCCTCGACGGCCGGGTCGGCGTCCAGCAGCCCGGCCTCCAGGCCGGTGGCCAGCAGGTCGGCCTCGCGGCGGGCCCGGGCGTCCTTGGCGGTCTCGCCGACCGGGTGGCCGGGGCGCAGCGGCACGCCGCCCTCGGTGCCGGGCTCGGCGGAGGCGGTGCCGCCCTCGTTGATCAGGTCCTCAAGCGCGGAGCGCAGCGCCTCGCCGAACTCCGGGTCCATCGTCCCGGCGTTGTCGGCGGCGTCCTGCGGGCCGGTGGGGCGGGGGAAGAAGAGCGGCCACTCGTCGGTGCCGGAGAACGTGCCGGAGAACGGGGAGTCGAACAGCGGCGCGTCCTCGGCCGCGCGGGCCTCCTGCTCGGCCCAGAACGCCCGGGCCTCGGTGATCTCCCGCTCGCGGTCGGCGGCGAGCGCCTCGGTGACGGCCCGGCGTATCGCGGCCTCGTCCACCGGCGCGGGCGCGGCCTGGGCCGCGGCCTGCGCGTCCAGCCGGCGGGAGAGTCCCCGGAGGTGGAGCAGCACGGCGGTCGACACGGTGATCAGGATCAGCAGCAGGATGGTGTAGACGGCGCTCACGGAACGTACTCCTAGCGAGGAGCGGAACGGGGTTACGTGTCCACACTGCCGCATGCGGGGCTGTTACCGCAGTGGCGAATGTCCAATTCGTCCGTAACTTTCGCTCTTGTCCCCAAATTGTTAGGTAACACCGTTCTACGCAGTGGAGTTGATCCGCTCCGCAGTGTCGATTTCCGGGTCGAAAACGACAGAAAAGAGGGCCGGATCGACCTCGCGGTGTGATTCGGCCCTCAATTACGCAGCGTCACTCCAAATGGGTGGTCCAGACCCTTCGGAGGGTGACCGGAGGGTCAGCTGAGCCGCTCGATGACCATCGCCATGCCCTGGCCGCCGCCGACGCACATGGTCTCCAGGCCGAACTGCTTGTCGTGCCACTGCAGGGAGTTGATCAGGGTGGTGGTGATCCGGGCGCCGGTCATGCCGAAGGGGTGGCCGACCGCGATCGCGCCGCCGTTGACGTTCAGCTTGTCCAGGTCGACGCCGAGGTCGCGGTAGGACGGGATCACCTGGGCCGCGAAGGCCTCGTTGATCTCGACCAGGTCGATGTCGTCGATGGTCAGGCCGGCCCGCCTGAGCGCCTGCTTGGAGGCCTCGACCGGGCCGTAGCCCATGATCTCGGGGGAGAGCGCGCTGACACCGGTGGAAACCACCCGGGCGAGCGGGGTGATGCCGAGCTCGCGGGCCTTGGTGTCGGACATGATGACCAGCGCGGCCGCGCCGTCGTTCAGCGGGCAGCAGTTACCCGCGGTCACGGTGCCGTCGGGACGGAACACCGGCTTCAGGCCGGCCACGCCCTCCAGGGTGACGCCGGCGCGCGGGCCGTCGTCCGTGCTGACCACGGTGCCGTCCGGAAGCGTCACCGGGGTGATCTCGCGCTCCCAGAAGCCGGCCTTGATGGCGGCCTCGGCGAGGTTCTGCGAGCGGACGCCGAACTCGTCCTGCTCGGCGCGGGTGATGCCCTTGAGCGCGGCCAGGTTCTCGGCGGTCTGGCCCATCGCGATGTAGGCGTCCGGCAGCAGGCCGTCCTCGCGCGGGTCGTGCCACTCGCCGCCACCCTCCTCCGCGCGCTTCCTGGTGCGCGCCTGGGCCTCGTCGAAGATCGGGTTCATGGTGCCCGGCAGGCCGTCCGAGGTGCCGTTCACGCTGCGCGAGACGGTCTCCACGCCGGCCGAGACGAAGACGTCGCCCTCGCCTGCCTTGATCGCGTGCAGCGCCATCCGCGTGGTCTGGAGAGAGGAGGAGCAGTAGCGGGTGATGGTGGCGCCGGGCAGGTAGTCCATGCCCATCTGGACGGCCACGATGCGGGCCAGGTTGTGGCCCTGCTCGCCGCCGGGCAGGCCGCAGCCCAGCATCAGGTCGTCGATCTCGCGCGGGTCGAGCTGCGGCACCTTGGCCAGGGCGGCCTGGATGATGTGGGCGGTCAGGTCGTCCGGGCGGACGTCCTTGAGCGAGCCCTTGAAGGCCCGGCCGATCGGCGAACGGGCGGCGCTGACGATGACGGCTTCGGGCATGGCGGGCTCCTCGCTCGGTGACGGCGGACCTGGCGTCCGGGAGGAAAGTTACCGCCTGGTAGGTCAGGCGTCATCCGCCGCAGGGTGTGAGCTGGCCGACGTGTTCCCGGAGGCCCCGCCGGGGGCCGTACCGGCTTTCTTCCCGTTCTCCGGGCCGGGCAGGCCTGTCCGCAGCCGGTTCCGCAACTGGGCCCAGCGGCGCCCGGCGCCCTCCGCCGGTACGGCCGCCACCTCGGTGCCCGCCCGCCCGGCCGCCGCGGCGGCGGCCATCGCGACCGGCAGCACCGTGCCGCCCGGGACGGCCGTGGCCGGGCGCTCCTCCTGCGGCCAGAGTCCGAGCGCGGCACAGACCGAGGGCAGCACGGCCATCGCGGCGGTCGCGTAGCCCTGGGCGGAGGGGTGGTAGCGGTCGGCGGCGAACATCTCCGGGCGGGCGGCGAACTCCGGGCCCAGCAGCGAGCCCAGCGAGACCGTCCGGCCGCCCGCCTCCACCACCGCGATGGTCTGCGCGGCGGCCAGCTGCCGGCTCAGCCGGCGGGCCACCCAGCGCAGCGGCGGCCGCACCGGCTTGATCGTCCCGAGGTCCGGGCAGGTTCCCACGACCACCTCGCAGCCGTTGGCGTGCAGGGCGGCGACGGCCTCGCCGAGCTGGCGGACGGCCAGTTGGGCCGGGCTGTGCCGGGTCACGTCGTTGGCGCCGACCATGATCACGGCGATGTCCGGGTGGTGTGGCAGCGCCTGCTCCAGCTGGCCGGAGAGGTCGGCCGAGCGGCCGCCGGAGCGGGCCACGTTGACCAGCCGGACCGGGCGCTCGGCCACCGAGGCGAGGCCGGCGGCCAGCAGCGCGCCCGGGGTCTCGCCGGCCCGGGCGACGCCGAGGCCGGCGCCGGTGGAGTCGCCGAGGACGGCCAGCACGAGTGGGGCCTGCGCGGTCGCGGAGCCGTCGGCGAAGGCCTCGCCGTAGATGCCGTCCGCCCTGGGCGGGAGGGTCTCCAGGGCGCCGATGGCCTGGATGGCGAGTTTGCTCTCGGTCAGCAGCAGACCGACCAGGCCCACCCCGAGCAGGCCGAGCCCGCCGCCGCCGTACGCCGCCGCAGTGGCGATCCGGCGGGCCACCCGGGCCCGCGAGTCCCGTGCCCCTGGCATCCGGTGCCCCCTTCACGTGCTCCTGCCGGCCCTCCGGGGCCACGGCAATGCCTGCACAGCGGTCTTACCCCCGCGCGGGGCGGGAGTACCGGAGGCGCCGGCAGGGTGCGCCATTGGGGGAGGTGGGCAAGAGGGGAGTCGCGGGGCGGGTGCCACGCCCTACGCTTTGCAGTACCGAAAGCACTCGCATGCCCACAGACCGGGAGGACCCCCGTGCGGTACCACAACTCGATCATCGACCTGGTCGGCAACACGCCGCTGGTCAAGCTGAACAAGGTCACCGAGGGCATCAGCGCGACAGTGCTGGCGAAGGTCGAGTACTTCAACCCCGGCGGCTCGGTGAAGGACCGCATCGCGATGCGCATGATCGAGGCCGCCGAGGCCTCGGGCGCCCTCAAGCCGGGCGGCACCATCGTCGAGCCGACCTCCGGCAACACCGGTGTCGGCCTGGCGATCGTGGCCCAGCAGAAGGGCTACAAGTGCATCTTCGTCTGTCCTGACAAGGTCTCGACCGACAAGATCAACACCCTGCGCGCGTACGGCGCCGAGGTGGTCGTCTGCCCGACCGCCGTCGCTCCGGAGCACCCGGACTCGTACTACAACGTCTCCGACCGCCTGGTCCGGGAGACCCCGAACGCCTGGAAGCCGGACCAGTACTCCAACCCGGAGAACCCGGCCTCGCACTACCACTCCACCGGCCCGGAGCTGTGGGAGCAGACCGAGGGGCGGATCACCCACTTCGTGGCCGGCGTCGGCACCGGCGGCACCATCTCCGGTACCGGCAACTACCTGAAGGAGGCCTCCGGCGGCAAGGTCAAGGTGATCGGCGCCGACCCGGAGGGCTCGGTCTACTCGGGCGGCACCGGCCGGCCGTACCTGGTCGAGGGCGTCGGTGAGGACTTCTGGCCGACCGCCTACGACCGCAACGTCGCGGACGAGATCGTCGCCGTCTCCGACAAGGACTCGTTCCAGATGACCCGGCGCCTGGCCAAGGAGGAGGGCCTGCTGGTCGGCGGCTCCTGCGGCATGGCCGTGGTGGCCGCGCTGGAGGTCGCCAAGGACCTCGGGCCGGACGACGTCGTGGTGGTGCTGCTGCCGGACGGCGGCCGCGGCTACCTGTCGAAGATCTTCAACGACGACTGGATGGCCGACTACGGCTTCCTGCCCTCCTCCACCGACGAGGCGCACATCGGCGAGGTGCTGGCCCGCAAGGAGTCCATCGAGCAGGGCGGCGTCCCGCAGTTCGTCCACATGCACCCGAACGAGACGGTCGCCGAGGCGGTCCGGGTGCTGCGCGAGTACGGCGTCTCGCAGATGCCGGTGGTCTCCCCGGGCGCCGGCCACCCGGACATCATGGCCGGCGAGGTGATCGGCTCGGTGGTGGAGAAGCTGCTGCTGGAGGGCATCTTCGCCAAGGAGATCGAGCTCACCGACACGCTGGACAAGGTGATGTCCAAGCCGCTGCCGGTGGTCGGCTCGGGCGAGACCGTCACCAACCTGATGACCGTGCTGGAGAAGGCCGACGCGGCCGTCGTGCTGGTCGAGGGCAAGCCCCAGGGCATCGTCACCCGGCAGGACCTGCTGGGCTTCCTGACCGGCCGCGGCCAGCACTGACGCGGCGTCACCGGCGCTGCCGCACTTCCGCGGGTGGATGCGGAGGATTCGTCCACGGGGGAAGTGGTACACCGGCGTCACCTGTCCGCAGCACGTGGTTAACAAGGCTCGGGCATCGTGGTCGTCAACGGCAGGACGCCGAATGAGGCGACGGCAACCGTCCGGGAGCGGCTCCCCGGCGACCGCGGTCGGCTCCGGACACGTCGGGCGGCCCTGACCCGGCCGCTGTGTCCTCCCGCCGTGGGAGGCGCCGTCGTCCCGCCCCTGCCCGGCCCCGGCCGGCTGACAGGGTGCGGCGGCTCCCGCGGCAGCACCGCGCCGCACGGCGCGTGTCCCTGCGGCTCCCGGGTGGGGGAGCCGCGTGGGGAACGGTGGGGCCGGTCCTTCTCCGAGGGACCGGCCCCTTCCGTTCGCGCCGTCCGGGCGTGTTCGCGCCGGGCGCACGGGGGTGTGCTCCGGGCGGCCGCCCGTGCGACACGCCGGGCGTGGCCGTCCCGTACGCTCGCACGCATGACCAGCACTGAAACGACCGACCAGGACGCCCCGCGCTACGTCCGGGTCAAGATCGAGCTCATCGCGGAGATCACCGACGAGGGCGCGCTCAAGGCGGCCGCCCTGGAGGCCGTCACCGCGGACGAGTACCTCGACGACGAGGAGCGCGCCCAGTCCGTCGAGGCCATCGAGGTGGACCCGTCGGGTTCGCTCGCCCACTTCATCGACCCCGTCGCGCTGCTCGGCGAGGTGCCCGGGGTGGAGCTCGCCTCGGCGACCTGGGAGTCGGCGCAGACCGAGTTCGACCCGGACGACGAGGAGTGGGACGAGTACCAGGTGGAAGACTCCGCCGAGTAGGACGGAACCACCGGGTGACGGCGTCCGCCGTCACCGCCCGTGAACGCCCGGTCCGCCCTGCGGACCGGGCGTTTCGTCCCTGTTCGTCGGGAAGTTGGGTCATCTCATACGATCGCTTACCCTTCGGTGATGGAACCGTGAACGGGCGGATTGCGTTTCTGTATCCGTAATGCCCGGGATGATCTACAGGGAGACGCGACGTGACGGCACGGGACGGTCAGGGGCGGGCGGCCGGAGGCAGCTGGAGCCGGCGCGGGGTCCTCGCGGGGCTGATCGGAGCGCCCGTCCTGCTGCTGGCGGCCTGCAACGACAACAGCAGCGCCAGCGGCACCGGCACCGGTGGCAGCGGCGCCGGCGGCGCGAGCGGCACCCCGGGCTCCGGCGGTGCGAGCAGCAGCGCCCCGAAGACCTCGGCCGCGGTCATCACGGTGGTCCCGGCCGACGGCACCGCCTCGGCGAGCTTCAGCGAGCCGGTCAAGGTCACCGTCGCCAACGGCACCCTGAGCAGTGTCAAGGTCACCGACACCACCGGCAAGGAGCTGGCCGGCCAGCTCTCCGCCGACGGCACCGGCTGGACCTCGGCCGCCGCCCCCGCCAGCGGTACCAAGTACACCGTCGCCGCCACCGCGTTCGACAAGGACAAGCTGGAGGCGGACTCCAACGCCGTCTTCACCACGGCGACCCCGGCCAACACCTTCGTCGGCTACTTCACCCCCGAGGACGGCACGACGGTCGGCGTCGGCATGCCGGTCTCGATCAACTTCAGCAAGCCGATCACCGACCGCAAGACCGTCCAGCAGGCGATCACGGTGATAGCCGAGCCGGGCGTCGAGATCGTCGGCCACTGGTTCTCCAGCACCCGCCTCGACTTCCGGCCGCAGGAATACTGGGCCAAGGGCACCAAGGTCACCCTCAAGCTCCGGCTCAAGGACGTCGAGGGCGCCAAGGGCGTGTACGGCACCCAGTCCAAGGACGTGAGCTTCACCATCGGCCGCGCCCAGACCAGCGTCGCCGACCTCGCCACCAAGAAGCTCACCGTCACCACGGACGGCCAGGTCAGCGCCGTCTACAAGATCTCCGGCGGCTCGCCCGAGCACACCACCTGGGGCGGCAAGATGGTGATCTCCGAGCAGTACACCCAGACCCGGATGAACTCGCAGACCGTCAACCTGGGCAGCGAGTACGACATCGCGGACGTGCCGCACGCCCAGCGCCTCAGCACCTCGGGCACCTTCATCCACGGCAACTACTGGTCCTCGTCGTCGATCTTCGGCAGCCAGAACACCAGCCACGGCTGCATCGGCCTCCAGGACACCAAGGGCGCCCAGGACGCCGGCGCGGACGGCTACAAGTTCTACAAGTCCTCGATGGTCGGCGACGTGGTCGAGGTCGCGAACTCCGGCGACAAGACGGTCGCCCCGGACAACGGCCTGAACGGCTGGAACATGGGCTGGGCCGCCTGGAAGGCCGGCAGCGCCATCTGACCCGGCTCCGCACCCCTGCCGGAAAACTTTCCGGGCGGACCGAACCTCGCGGTCCGCCCGAGGAGTAGGACGGGTGTGAAACGCGAGCAGAGACAGCGCCAGGACGCCGAGTTCAGCGCGTTCGTCGCCGGGAGCGGTCGCCAACTGCTGAGGCTGGCCGAGCTGCTGACCGGCGACCCGGACCGGGCGAAGGACATCGTGCAGTCCGCGCTGGAGCGGGCCTACCTGAACTGGCACCGGATCACCGGGGACGACCCGAGCGCGTACGTCCGCCGGATCGTGGTCAACCAGCACCGCGACTGGTGGCGCCGGCTGCGCAACCACGAGCTGCCCACCGAGCACACCCCCGACCGGCCGCTCGCCGAGGACCTCGCCGAACGGCAGGCCGAACGGGCCCTGCTGCACCAGGCGCTGGGCACCCTCACCCGCCGGGAGCGGACGGTCGTCGTGCTGCGGTACTACGGCGACCTCACCGAGGCCGCCGTCGCGGCCGAACTGGGCATCGCCCAGGGCACGGTGAAGAGCACGCTGCACCGGGCGATGTCGAAGCTGCGCGCACTGCCCCAACTCGCCGACCGCTCCGGCGGGGTGGCGGGTTCCACGACGCACATCGAGGTGACGGTATGAGCTTCGAGAACCGGCTGGGCCAGCTGCTCAAGGACGAGGACCCGTACGCGAGCGGGCCGGACCCGGTGCCGATCATCGCCGCCGCCCGGCGCCGCCGGGCCAGGCGCAGAGCGGGGACCGGGGCGGCCGTGGTCGCGGTGGCCCTGGTCTGCGGGGCGACGGCGGTGACGGCCGGCAACGCCCGGCACGTCGGGCAGGTCGCGGGCGACGCGGGGGCGGCGATGACCCCCTCGGCAGGGTCGGCGCGCATCACCCCGACCGCCGCCCCGCTCACCCCGACTGCCACCCCCGTCTACCCCACCGACCGGTTTCCGACCCCGGCCCCGTTGCAGCGCTCACCGGTGAAGCAGGTCGCCGCCGGGGAGAAGGTCGAGCTGGCCCCCAACGTCCGGGTGTCGGTGACCCCGACCGAGAGCTGCCAGGACACCATCAACCCGACGACCGGCGCCTACTCGGGCAAGGCGTGCACCAACGTTCCTGCCGCCCCCGACATGCCGCAGGACCGGCCCGGCATCTCCATGCAGTTCAACGACACGTCCGGCGGCATCATCGTGTACAGCTACTACCGGGGCCCGACCCCGGCCCGGATCGTGCTCTTCGTGGGCGGCAGGCCCACCCTCGCCACCCTGCTCACCACGCCGGGCATGGAGCGCTGGGTCGGCTACTACGCGGCCCTGCCGCCCGGCGACCCCCGGCCGGGGACCATGGTTCCCGCCGTCGGGGCCTACGACGCCGACGGCAGGCTGCTGGCCGGTAGCGCCGGCCACACGGCGAACGGCCTCAAGGAGCAGCCGCCCGCCGTGTTCTGAGCGGCCCGGCTCACCGCCGCTTGTAGTCCGCGAAGCCCTGCCACTCGACGATCGCACAGGGCTCCGGGCCCACCGTCCAGGCGTCGTGTCCGGGCGGAGACCACGTACCCGGTGTGGGCGGCCTGGCCGCCGTCGGTCCTGGCGATCGGCTTCACGTGGAGGGAGGTCAGTCCTGGGTGCGGGCCACGCCGATCGGGCAGGAGGCGCCGGTGCCGCCGAGACCGCAGTACCCGTTGGGGTTCCTGGCCTCCGACAGGTACTGCTGGTGGTACGGCTCGGCCGGGAAGAACGGGCCCGCCGGGGCGATCTCGGTGGTGATCGGGCCGTACCCGAGCGCGGTCAGGGACGGCTGGAAGGCGTCCCGCGTGGCCGCCGCGGCCTCGGCCTGGGCGGGGGCGTGGGTGTAGACGGCGGAGCGGTACTGGGTGCCCACGTCGTTGCCCTGGCGGTTGCCCTGGGTCGGGTCGTGCGCCTCCCAGAAGGTCTTCAGCAGGCGCTCGTAGGAGATCACCGCCGGGTCGAACACCACCCGGACCGCCTCGGTGTGCCCGGTCAGCCCGCTGCACACCTCCTCGTACGTCGGGTTGGGGGTGTGGCCGCCCTGGTAGCCGACCAGCGTCGTCCAGACGCCGGGCAGCCGCCAGAAGGTGCGCTCGGCGCCCCAGAAGCAGCCCAGTCCGAAGTCGGCCACCTCCAGGCCCTCCGGGTACGGACCGGTCAGCGGGTGCCCGAGCACGGTGTGCGGCTCGGTCAGGGTGAAGGCCGGGGTCGGCCGACCGGGCAGCGCCTGGTCGGCGGGGACGAGCGAGGTCTTGTGGCGGTTGAACAGCACGGCCTGCTCCAGCGGGTCGGGAATCCTGGCGCAGTGTCCAACGCGAACGGCCGCCCCCGGATTCCGGGAGCGGCCGTACGGACCGGTCTTCCTAGCGGGCCGCCTCGACGGCGCCTTGGACCGCGTCGATCCGCAGGGCGATGAAGGACTGCCGGGGATCGTTGAAGTTGGTGAACGGCGGCGGGATGAACCGGCCGAGTGCCTGGTACTGCTCCAGCGCCTCGGTCATCCGGCCGGCCCGGGTCAGGGCGTACGCGAGCCAGCCGCGGGTGTACGTGATGCGGATGTGGTCGGGGTCGGCGGCCGCGAGGTCGGCGAGTGCGGCGTCCAGGGCGGCGCCGACCTCCGGGCGCTGCCAGGCGGAGAGCTTCTCCCCGTCCCGGGCGAACTGCTCCCAGTACGCCTCCAGCTTGATCGGCGCGAGCAGACTGCCGGGCGGCGCGGCGGCGATCGCTTCGTCGATGAAGGCGTGCATCAGCTCGTGGCTGCCGTGCCACTTCGCGCACCAGTACTGCAGCGCCCGGTTGTGCGCGCCCCAGTGGTGCGGATCGCGCGCGGTCAGCTCGGCCCAGAGCTCCCGGAACCGGTCGTTGGACCAGTTGTGGCCCATGGCGACGCCGATCCGGGCGGCCCACGGGTTGGGATCGTCGGGGGCGAGCTCGGCCGCCTTCGCGCACGCCTCGTCGGCCTCCAGCAGGACCCGGCGGAAGCCCTCGAACTGTTCGCGGGTGACCTCGCTGGCCCGGGCGCTGCTCCGGATGTTCCATGCCAGGCCGATCAGCGCGTTCGCGTGCAGCAGCGCGGCGGTCGGGTCCTGCGGGCGTTCCGCGCGCCAGGCGCGCAGCCAGGCGTCGTCCTCGGCCGCCAGGTCGGCCGGTCCGTACAGCCGCCGCCAGCGGACATCGGGGGTGCCGTCAGCGGCGAGGTGGGCGGCGACCGGCCGCCAGTCGCCGGCCTTCGCGGCGGCCAGGGCGTTCGTCTCCTCGGGGCCGGGCTCGCCGAACGGGACCAGCTCGCTGCCGAGCAGCAGCCCGTGGTCGGCCGGGGTGATGGTGTTCGCCGCCTGCCTCTCCTCGGCGAGCCGCGCCTCGTGGCGGGCGATGGTTGCCTTGGCCCGTTCCAGCTGCGCCAGCTTGCGCTTGGCCAGCCGGAGCATGACGACCGGGAACAGCAGGGCGAGGCCGACGACGACGAGCACGACGATGCCGATCAAGGGAGCTCCTTCCGCGCGTGGATGGGGTGGGGCGGTCAGGCGGCCGGGAGGCCGGCCCCGGCGAGCAGCGCGTGCAGCGGCGCGGTGTCCGCGGTGTCCGCGCAGGCGGCGTCGAGGGCCGCCTCGAAGCCGTCCTCGAAGCCGTCCGGCAGGTGGAGCTCGGCCGGTCCGGACCAGGAGAGCTCCCAGCGGGCCAGGCCGGCGTCGGCCAGCGCGACGACGGCGGCGTGCGCCAGTTCCTCGCGCAGCACCGGGCGGGCGAACTCGCGGGCGGCCCGGCCGGTGGCGGCGGCGGCCTCCTCGCTCTTCGGCAGCCGGTCGGTGAACTCCCAGGCCCGGCCGGCGTCGACGGCGTCGAGCAGGCCGTGGACGGTGGGCCGCAGGCCCAGTTCGGTCAGCGCCCGGTACGCCGGGGCGGCCGCCTCGCGGGCGTGCGACAGCATCGCCCCGCGGACCAGCTCGGGCCATTCGACCCGCTGCTTGCGGGCCGCCTCGGGGATCAGGGAGACGACCTCCAGTTCGGTCAGCACCCGCTCGGCGTCGTGCAGCAGGGTGAGGGCCGGGCCGGCGGCACCGGGGCCGCGTCCGTCGTCGGGCAGCGCCTCGATCGCGGCGACCCGGCGGTCGATCGGCGGGTGCGAGTCGTACGGGTCGGGCTGCTCCTGGGGCAGTTCGAGCGCGTACTCGGCGAGTTCCTGCCGGCGCTTCGGGTCGCTCAGCAGGTGGGCCAGGCCTCCGTAGACCTGGCCGGGCGGCGGGAGCAGGCCCACGTCCCAGCCGAGGGTGGCGTACCGGCCGAGGTAGAAGTCCTGCGCGGAGTCCAGCACCGGAATCTTGCGCAGCGCCGCGGCGGTGGCGTCCCGGCCCGCGATCTGGGCGGCGACCTGGTCGGCCGCGTACTCCTGGCGGCGGCCGACCGCCTCGGAGACCCGGAAGTAGAGCTTGGCGTAGAGGGTGAAGAGCTTGGCGAGCACCCGGTCGACGCCGCCGGAGGCCTGCTCGCCGGACGGCTTGCGGCCCTTGGCCAGCCGCTTCTCGGCCTTGGCGGCCAGCTTGGCGGCCTCCTCGGCCTGGTGCTGGTCGGCGCGCTGGTGGAGCCCGCCGACGGTGTGCAGGATGGCGCGGCGGCCGGCCACCGTGACGGCGGCGAGCCGGACGTCCCGGTTGCTGTAGTGGCCGAACTCGTGCGCCAGCACGGACTCCAGCTCGCCCTCGGTGAGGCCGATCAGCAGCGGGGCGCCGATGACCAGGTGCCGCGTGCCGGGGACCAGGCCGAGCAGCCTGGTCTCCTCGTACACGCCCGCGTTGACCTCGGGCACGAGCCGGATCTCGGCCGGTCCGCGGACGCCGGTGCGCTCGGAGATCCGGTCGACCACGGCCCAGAGGGCGGGCTGCTGCTCGCGGGTGAGGAGCACGCCGGGCACCTCGCCGTCGCCCTTGCGGCGGCGGGTCAGGAACACCACCCGGACCACCGGGTAGGCGATGACGGCGGTCAGCGCCCAGATCTTGAACAGACCCGGGCGCATGTGGTCCGACGCCTGGTACAGGGCGATGTCGAGGGCGAGCAGGCCCACGACGATGCCGAGGGCGAGCAGGTAGAAGCCGGCGAGCAGGGCCACGGCCGTGACGGCTCGGATGGATGTGCTCATGCCATTGGAACGCTGGGGCGCGCCCATGCGGTGATCCTCCCCGGGGCGCGACGGCAGGGCGGCGCGCGACTGTTGCATGGTGAACATGTGTACGACGGGTGGAGATCGTAGCGGTCGCCACGGACTCGGCGCACCGCGGTTTCGGCCCGCCGCACCCCCGCTCCCACCTGCGGGTTCGTCCCGGTTTCCGGTTCGTGCGGGCTTGACGGCATTCGCACACTAGGCTCGGACCCATGACCCAGCACCAGCTTCCTCAGGGCTTCGAGACCCTCGCCATCCACGCGGGTCAGGAAGCAGACCCCCAGACCGGGGCCGTCGTCACGCCGATCTACCAGGTGTCCACCTACAAGCAGGACGGGGTGGGGGGCCTGCGGGGCGGCTACGAGTACAGCCGCAGCGCCAACCCGACCCGCACCGCGCTGGAGGAGTGCCTCGCGGCGCTGGAGGGCGGCGCCCGCGGCCTCGCCTTCGCCTCCGGCCTGGCAGCCGAGGACACCCTGCTGCGCACCATCCTCAAGCCGGGTGACCACATCGTGATCCCCAACGACGCCTACGGCGGCACCTTCCGGCTGTTCGCCAAGGTGCTGACCCGCTGGGGCGTCGAGTTCTCCGTCGCCAACACCCAGGACCTGGCCACCGTCCGCGAGGCGCTGCGCCCCAACACCCGTGCGGTGTGGGTGGAGACTCCGTCCAACCCGCTGCTGGGCATCACCGACCTGGCCGCGCTGGCCGAGCTCGCGCACGGCGCCGGCGCGCTGCTGGTGGTCGACAACACCTTCGCCAGCCCGTACCTCCAGCAGCCGATCTCGCTCGGCGCGGACGCGGTCGTGCACTCCACCACCAAGTACATGGGCGGCCACTCGGACGTGGTCGGCGGTGCGCTGGTGCTGGCCGACGCGGGCCTCGGCGAGGAGGTCGCGTACCACCAGAACGCGATGGGTGCCGTCTCAGGCCCGTTCGACGCCTGGCTGGTGCTGCGCGGCATCAAGACGCTGGGTGTCCGGATGGACCGGCACAGCGCCAACGCGGAGAAGGTCGCCGAGCTGCTGGCGAGCCACCCGAAGGTCAGCCAGGTGCTCTACCCGGGCCTGCCCGAGCACCCCGGCCACGACATCGCGGCCAAGCAGATGAAGGCCTTCGGCGGCATGGTCTCGTTCCGGGTCGCCGGCGGCGAGGAGGCGGCCGTCGAGGTCTGCAACCGCGCGCAGCTGTTCACCCTCGGCGAGTCGCTCGGCGGTGTCGAGTCGCTGATCGAGCACCCGGGCCGGATGACCCACGCCTCGGCGGCCGGCTCGCCGCTGGAGGTGCCGTCCGACCTGGTGCGCGTCTCGGTCGGCATCGAGTCGATCGACGACCTGCTGGCCGACCTCAAGCAGGCGCTGGGCTGAGGCCGTTGGGGCCCGCGGCCCCTCACTGCCCCTGCTGGTCCGCCGTGTACGACTCCATCGCGTGGTTGAAGCGGGCCAGCAGGGCGCAGAACGCGCGCTGCTCCTCCGGTGGCCAGCCGGCCACCAGGCGGCGGGTCAACTCGGCCCGGCCGTCCCGGACTTCGGTGAGCCGGCCGGCGCCGTGCGAGGTCAGCGCGAGCCGTACGGCGCGGCGGTCGGCCGGGTCCTGCACCCGGCCGACCAGCCCGGCCGCGACCAGCGGGGCGACCTGGCGGGTCACCGTGGAGGAGTCCACGCCCAGGGCCTCGGCCAGCGCCTTGACGTTGGCCGGCCCGTGCCGCTCCAGCCGGTCGAGCAGCAGGTAGGCGGCCCGGTCCAGCGCCCCGACCCCGCCGCCGGAGGTCCGGACCTGCTCCATGCGGCGTGCGAACACCGCTAGCTGGTACTGGAGTTGGGTGTGCACGGGGTCGGTGCGGTCGGTGGCCAGGGGCGAGGTCGTCGTCATCGCGGCTCACGATCGTCGTGCGGTGAGGGAGGCTCAGAAGCAGCAGCGTACGCGGGCCGGGCGGGCCCGGGAACAGGCCCGGCATCCCGGATTGCCGCTGCCCGCGCCCGTAGTCTGACGCCATGCACAACTGGCCGATCACCCTCGACGACGTCCGCGGCGCACAGAAGATGCTCGCCGGGGTCGCCCGGGTGACCCCGATGGAGGGCAGCCGGCACCTCTCCGGGCTGATCGGTGCGCCGGTCCACCTGAAGTGCGAGAACCTCCAGCGCACCGGGTCCTTCAAGCTGCGCGGGGCGTACGTGCGGATCGCGGGACTCTCGCCGGTGCAGCGGGCCGCCGGGGTGGTGGCGGCGAGCGCCGGGAACCACGCCCAGGGAGTGGCGTTGGCGGCCGCGCTGCTGGGCGTGCACTCCACGGTGTTCATGCCGCTCTCGGCGCCGCTGCCGAAGGTCGCGGCCACCCGTGAGTACGGCGCCGAGGTGCGGCTGCACGGCGCCACCGTGGACGAGGCGCTCCAGGCCGCTCAGCGGTACGCGGAGGCGACCGGCGCGGTGTTCATCCACCCCTTCGACCACTGGGACGTGGTCACCGGTCAGGCGACCGTCGGGCTGGAGATCCTGGAGCAGTGCCCCGAGGTGCGGACCATCCTGGTCGCGGTGGGCGGCGGCGGGCTGCTGGCCGGGATCGCGGCGGCGGTCAAGCCGCTGCGGCCGGACGTGCGGGTGGTCGGGGTGCAGGCGGTCGGCGCGGCCGCGTACCCGCCCTCGCTGGCGGCCGGGCGGCCGGTGTCGCTGGAGCGCTTCGCCACCATGGCGGACGGGATCATGGTCGGGCGCCCCGGTGACATCCCGTTCGAGGTGGTCAACGTGCTGGCGGACGGCATCCGCACGGTCTCCGAGGACGCGCTGTCGCGGGCGCTGCTGCTCGGGCTGGAGCGGCTGAAGCTGGTGGTCGAGCCGGCCGGGGCGGCCCCGATCGCGGCGCTGCTGGAACAGCCGGACTCCTTCGAGGGGCCGGTGGTGGCGGTGCTGTCCGGCGGCAACATCGACCCGCAGCTGATGCAGCGGGTGCTGCGGCACGGGCTGGCGGCGGCCGGGCGCTACCTGTCGCTGCGGGTGCGGCTGGCGGACAAGCCGGGTGCGCTGGCGGACCTGCTGGGCGTGCTGACCAGGGTGGACGCCAACGTGCTGGACGTGGCGCACGTGCGGATCGACCCGCGGCTGGGGCTGACCGAGGTCGAGGTGGACCTGCACCTGGAGACCAAGGGGCCGGAGCACTGCGCGCTGGTGGTCGGGGAGTTGCGGGACGCGGGCTACGTGGTTTCCGGCTGACCCCTGTCCCTTGACGCGATATATCGCGTACTGGGAGACTCGCGATACATCGCGTTCGCGTTCCCACGCGTCGAGAAGCGAGTCGCTCGCGTGCCCGGCATCAGGGCGGGCGTGCCCGAAAACAGGGCAGAGTGGGACGGATCGCCCCATACGTTCGAGGAGATGAGGCAAGGCCATGGCGCCAGCCATCCAAGCCGAGAACCTGGTGAAGACCTTCGGCGACGTACGAGCTCTGGACGGTGTCAGTCTCGACGTCCCGGAGGGCACGGTGCTCGGGCTGCTCGGTCCGAACGGCGCCGGGAAGACCACCACCGTGCGGGTGCTCACCACCCTGCTCCGTCCCGACTCCGGCCACGCCGTGGTCGCCGGGGTCGACGTGCTCAAGCACCCGAACAAGGTCCGCAGCCTGATCGGCCTGTCCGGCCAGTACGCGGCGGTCGACGAGTACCTGACCGGCTTCGAGAACCTCACCATGGTCGGCGAGCTCTACCAGATGAGCAACCGCGTGGCGAAGGCCCGCGCGCTGGAGCTGCTGGAGTGGTTCAGCCTCACCGAGGCCAAGGACCGCACCGCCAAGACCTACTCCGGCGGCATGCGCCGCCGCCTGGACCTCGCCGCCGCGCTGGTCGTCCGGCCGCCGGTGATGTTCCTGGACGAGCCGACCACCGGCCTCGACCCACGCAACCGGCTCGCGCTCTGGGAGGTCATCGAGACGCTGGTCGAGCAGGGCACCACACTGCTGCTCACCACCCAGTACCTGGAGGAGGCCGACCGGCTCGCCCACGACATCGCGGTGGTCGACCACGGCCGGGTGATCGCCCGCGGCACCGCCGACCAGCTCAAGGCACAGATCGGCGGCGAGCGGATCGAGGTCGTGGTGCACGAGCGCGGCCTGATCGGCGACGCGGTCGCCGCGCTCTCCGGCTACGCGCTGAACGAACCGACGGTGGAGAAGAACACCCGCCGGATCACCGTGCCGATCAGCGGCGGCGCCCGGGTGCTCGCCGACGCGATCCGTGAACTGGACTCCCGCGGGATCGAGATAGACGACATCGGGCTGCGCCGCCCGACCCTGGACGACGTCTTCCTCACCCTCACCGGCCGCGTCGCCGAGGAGCAGCCGGAGGAGGACGGCGCCGACCCCGGGGCGCGCGGCCGGGGCAGGGACAAGGGCAAGGAGGGCGCGGACGGCCCGGGGCCGGACAGGCAGGCCGTCGCGGCCGGGAAGGAGAGCTGAGATGAGCACCGCCACCGAGCACGCCATCGGCGGAGCGGTACCCAGGCAGCGCCGGGGGATCGCCGCCTCCCTGCACGACTCCTGGGTGGTCGCCAAGCGCAACCTGCGCCGGATGACCCGCATCCCGGAGATCGTGGTCTTCGGGCTGATGCAGCCGGTCATGTTCGTGCTGCTGTTCTCGTACGTGATGGGCGGGGCGATCAGGATCCCCGGCACGGACTCCAGCTCGGACACGTACATCCAGTTCCTGATGGCCGGCATCTTCGCCCAGACCGTCACCTTCGCCGTCGCCGGTGCCTCGGCGGGCATCGCGGAGGACATGAGCAAGGGGCTGGTGGACCGGTTCCGCTCGCTGCCGATGGCCCGTTCGGCGGTGCTCGTCGGCCGTACCCTCGCGGACCTGTGCCAGACCGCGTTCATCCTGGTCGTGCTGGCGCTGGTCGCGCTGCTGGTCGGCTGGCGGATCCACGACGGCGTGCTCAACGCGCTCGGCGCCTTCGGCCTGCTGCTCCTGCTGGGCTACGCCTTCTCCTGGATCGGGGCGCTGATCGGCCTGTCGGTGCGCAGCCCCGAGGCGGCCACCTCGGCCGGTCTGATCTGGCTCTTCCCGCTGACCTTCGTCTCCAACGCCTTCGTGCCGGTCTCCTCGATGCCGGAGTGGCTCCAGGGGGTCGCGTACTGGAACCCGTTCAGCGCCACCGTGCAGGGCTGCCGGGTGCTGTTCGGCAACCAGGTCGGGCCGGTGGACAGCGCCTGGCCGATGCAGCACGCGGCGCTGGTGTCGGTGATGTGGTCGGTGGTGATCACCGCGGTGTTCTCGTGGCTGGCGGTGCGCAAGTACCGCTCCTCCAGCGCCTGACCGGGCACCCCCGGAACACCGGAGGGCGGCCGCGGAAGTCCTGGACCTCCGCGGCCGCCCTCGTGTCGTGCGACCGGATCAGCCGGCGTGCGGCACGACCTTGACGATCTTCACCATGGCCGGCTTGCCGTTCGGCAGCTCGTAGGTGGCCTCGTCGCCGATCTGCTTGCCGTCGATCGCGCGGCCCAGCGGGGACTGCGGCGAGTAGACGTCCAGGTCGTCGCCCGCGACCTCGCGGGAGGCGAGCAGGAACTCCATGAGGTCGTCCTCGTCGCCGTCGAAGGCGACCGTGACGACCATGCCCGGGGCCACCACGCCCGAGTCGGCCGGCGCCTCGCCGACCTTGGCCCGCTCCAGCAGCTGGGTCAGCTGGCGGATGCGCAGCTCGTACTTGCCCTGCTCCTCCTTCGCCGCGTGATAGCCGGCGTTCTCCTTGAGGTCGCCCTCCTCGCGCGCCGCCTCGATCTTCTGGGCGATCTCGATGCGCCAGGGCCCGGTCAGGTGGTCCAGCTCGGCCTTGAGCTGGTCGTAGCCGGCCTGAGTGAGCCAGGTCACGTTCTCGCTGGTCTGGGTCACGGGTGCTCCTCGTAGGTGCTGGGGCTGTGCTGAGGGTGTGAGTCGTCAGCAGGGGGTGGTGGTGATATCGGTCTCAACTACAAAGCAACGCCCGCTCCCGTACCATCCGGTGCGGAAGGGGCGAAACCACGAGCCTAACAAGTCCTGCTGACAAGCGGGAGAGGCGTTGGCGCGCCATTGACGGTGGCGTGACGCCGGGGTGTACGGCAACGGAGTGCGGGACCCTCTACGGATGCCCGCTCTCCGGATCGAATATGCGCGCTACGGGAGACGGGTGCGCCGCTCGGGGCGCACGCGGCCCAGCGAGGGTGCGCGCTGTTCGGGTGCGCGCTACTTGGCCGGGGTGCAGCCGAGCAGCTCGGCGGTGGTGCCGCGCGAGGTGGTGCGCAGGGTGACCACCGCGTCGTAGCTGGAGCCGGCCGCCGGGACCGGGAAGTCGGCCACCCCGACCGTCCCGTGGTCGTCGCCCTGCGAGCGGACCGTGCAGGTGCCGGCCTGCCCGTCGCTCTTGCGCACGGTGAGGTGCAGCTGGACCTCGGAGTCGGAGAGCACCTGGAAGGTCGGCACCGAGCCGTTGATCTTCGACTCGCGCAGCAGGTAGGAGCCGCCCAGCCAGGCGATCAGGCCCAGGCCGAGCACGCCGCAGACCGCGCCGATCACCTTCAGGCGGCGGTCCGAGTCGCGGTCGCCGCCGCGGCCGTAGCGCCCCTCGGGCAGACCGGTGGCGGTGGTGTCTGCACTCATCGGACTCCGTCCTCTCCTGGGGGAGGGGCCGCGCGGGTGGTGCGGGGGAATGCGACGCTCCTCCAGTCCGTCACTATAGGAGGGGCACGCCCGCGGCCGGTCCGGCGGGGGCAGGGCTCGGCCGCGCCGGCGACGTTCCGCGGCCCGGCCCCGCGGCGACGCGGTCCCGAAGTGAGCGGTTCGTACGGTGGGCAGACCCGGACTTCGCGGAACGCCCGACGAGTGTGGAAGGAACGCAAGGCGTTGACTGAGCAGTTGCGACTGATGGCGGTGCACGCCCACCCGGACGACGAGTCCAGCAAGGGCGCGGCCACCATGGCCATGTACGTCGAGCAGGGCGTGGACGTGCTGGTGGCCACCTGCACGGGGGGCGAGCGCGGGTCGGTCCTCAACCCCAAGCTCCAGGGGGACCCGTACATCGAGGAGAACATCCACGAGGTGCGCCGCAAGGAGATGGACGAGGCGCGGGCGATCCTCGGCGTCGAGCAGGCCTGGCTGGGCTTCGTGGACTCCGGCCTGCCCGAGGGGGACCCGCTGCCCCCGCTGCCCGAGGGCTGCTTCGCCCTCCAGGACGTCAAGGAGGCGGCGGAGCCGCTGGTCCGGCTGATCCGCGAGTTCAAGCCGCAGGTCATCACGACCTACGACGAGAACGGCGGCTACCCGCACCCGGACCACATCATGACCCACAAGATCACCATGCTGGCCTTCGACGCCGCGGGCGACCCGGACGCCTACCCGGAGGCCGGCGAGCCCTGGCAGCCGCTCAAGCTCTACTACAACCACGGCTTCCCGATGGGCCGCATCCGGGCCCTGCACGAGTACCTCACCGAGCACGGCCACGAGTCGCCGTACGGCGAGTGGATCGAGGGCTGGGAGAAGAGCGGCCGCAAGGAGCGCGAGATCACCACCCGGGTCCGCTGCGGCGACTGGTTCGAGACCCGTGACCGCGCGCTGATCGCCCACGCGACCCAGATCGACCCGGACGGCCCGTGGTTCCGCGTCCCGCTGGACGTCCAGCGGGAGGTCTGGCCCACCGAGGACTACGAGCTCGCCCGTACCCTGGTCGACGTGGACCTGCCGGAGGACGACCTGTTCGCCGGCCTGCGCACCCCCACCCTGGCGGTCGAGGCCGCCGACACGCGCGACTGAACCACCCCCCGATGGCCCGGCTCCCCGTGAGCCGGGCCACCATAGAGATATGAGTGCCTCCGTGAACCTCGTCCACCTCGCCGCTGACCTCGCCGTCGACGACGCCAAGGTCACCCCCGGCCTCCTCGGCTTCGTCGTCTTCGCCGCCCTCGGCGTCGCGACCTGGTTCCTGGCCAAGTCGATGAACCGGCAGTTCAAGAAGGTCGACTTCGTCGAGCAGCCGGAGGCCCCGAAGGAGTGAGCCGCCGGCCCCGCCCGCGGTGACCACCAGGCTCCGGCCGCACCGCCGACGGCCTCCTCGGTCCGACCCCGGGGCCGGCTACCGGTCCCGACCGGCCTGACCTGCCGCGCGCCGACCGCCGGATGCGCGAGGATGGGAGCATGCCGAACCGTCTCGCGGACGCGACCTCGCCGTACCTGCTCCAGCACGCCGACAACCCCGTGGACTGGTGGCCGTGGGGGGTGGAGGCCTTCGACGAGGCTCGGCGGCGGGGCGTGCCGGTGCTGCTGTCGGTCGGCTACTCGGCTTGCCACTGGTGCCACGTCATGGCGCACGAGAGCTTCGAGGACGCCGGGCTCGCCGAGTACCTCAACGAGCGGTTCGTCGCCGTCAAGGTGGACCGGGAGGAGCGGCCGGACGTCGACGCCGTGTACATGGAGGCGGTGCAGGCCGCGACCGGGCAGGGCGGGTGGCCGATGACGGTGTTCCTCACCCCCGACAAGGAGCCGTTCTACTTCGGCACCTACTTCCCGCCGCAGCCCCGGCACGGGATGCCGTCCTTCCGGCAGGTGCTGGAGGGCGTCGACGCCGCCTGGCGGGACCGGCGGGAGGAGGTCGGCCAGGTCGCCGGACGGATCCGGGCCGACCTGGCGGAACGGGCCGCCGTCTACTCGGCCGGTGCCCACAACCCGCCCGGAGAGGCGGATCTGCACCAGGCGCTGGTGACGCTCAGCCGGGACTTCGACCAGAGCCGCGGCGGCTTCGGCGGTGCGCCCAAGTTCCCGCCGGCCATGGTGCTGGAGTTCCTGCTGCGCCACCACGCCCGGACCGGCTCGGAGGCGGCGCTGGAGATGGCCGTCCGCACCGGTGAGGCGATGGCCCGCGGCGGCATCCACGACCAGCTCGGCGGCGGCTTCGCCCGGTACGCGGTGGACGCCGGCTGGGTGGTGCCGCACTTCGAGAAGATGCTGTACGACAACGCCCTGCTGCTGCGGGCCTACCTGCACCTGTGGCGGTCCACCGGATCGGACCTGGCCCGCCGGGTCGCACTGTCCACGGCGGACTTCCTGCTGCGCGAACTCCGCACGCCCGAGGGCGCGTTCGCCTCGGCGCTGGACGCCGACAGCCTGGACGAGGAGACCGGGCAGTCTGCCGAGGGTGCCCACTACGTGTGGGAGCCCGGGCAGTTGGTCGACCTGCTCGGCCCCGCCGACGCGGCCACCGCCGCCCGGCTGTTCACCGTCACTGCCGAGGGCACCTTCGAACACGGCACCTCGGTGCTCCAACTCCTCGCCGAACCCGAGGACTTCGCCGAGTACGAGACGATCCGGGCGCGGATGGCCGAGGCCCGGGCGGCCCGCCCCGCCCCGGCCCGGGACGACAAGGTGGTCGCCGCCTGGAACGGCCTCGCCGTCGCCGCGCTCGCCGAGACCGGTGCGCTGCTGGACCGCCCCGACCTGGTCGAGGCCGCCGAACGCGCAGCCGACCTGCTGCTCGCCGTCCACCTCACTGCGGACGGCCGGCTGCTGCGCACCTCCCGGGACGGCCGGGCCGGAACCAACGCCGGTGTGCTGGAGGACTACGCGGACACCGCCGAGGGCTTCCTCGCGCTGTACGCCGTCACCGGCGAGGCCTCCTGGCTCCAGCTGGCGGGCGGCCTGCTCGACACCGTGCTCAAGCACTTCACCGACGAGGCCTCCGGCGCGCTCTACGACACCGCCGATGACGCCGAGGAACTGATCCGCCGCCCGCAGGACCCGACCGACAACGCCACCCCGTCCGGCTGGACGGCCGCCGCCGGCGCCCTGCTCACGTACGCCGCGTACACCGGTTCCGACCGGCACCGCACGGCCGCCGAGCGGGCCCTCGGCGTGGTCGGCGCGCTCGCCGGCCGGGCGCCGCGGTTCATCGGCTGGGGCCTCGCCGTCGCCGAGGCGCTGCTCGACGGGCCGCGCGAGGTCGCCGTGGTCGGCCCGGACGGCGACCCGGCCACCGCGGCGCTGCGGCGGGCCGCGCTGCTCGGGACGGCGCCCGGGACGGTGGTCGCGGTCGGCACGCCCGGAGGGACCGAGGTGCCGCTGCTGGCCGACCGGCCGCTGGTCGGCGGGGCGCCCGCGGCGTACGTCTGCCGGCACTTCGCCTGCGACGCACCGACCACCGACCCGGCGGCACTGGCCGAGAAGCTGGGCGTGGCGGTCGCATAGCGGGCGTCCCGGCGGCGGCCGGATAATCGTTGGCGGACGCGTCCGGTGCCGGTCCACCATGGGCCATGACCTGGACTTTCAGCACCTCGCTCGACGAGTTCCGGGACGAGGCGGGGGCCTTCCTGGCCGCCCGCCCCGCCGAGAACACCGTCCTGCTCACCATCACGCACCGGCTGACCGAGTCCGGCCCGACCGTGTTCGGCGAACCGCCGGTCTTCGGCTGGTGGCGGGCCGAGGAGGGCGGACCGGTCGCGGGCGCCTTCCTCCGGACACCGCCGTTCGACCCCCGGCTCTCCTTCATGCCGCCGGCCGCGGCTGCCGAGCTGGCGGTCGGCCTGGCCGCCGCCGGAACCGGGTTCACCACGGTGACCGGGGTCGGCGGCGGATCCGAAGCGGTCCGCGCCTTCGCCGACGCCTGGACGGCGGCCACCGGTACCGAGCAGTCCGTCCGCTTCGACGAACGGCTCTACCGGCTCGGCGAGTTGGCCGACCCGCCGCGCCCGCCCGCAGGCCGTCACCGGCTGGCCGGACCGGCCGACCGCGAACTGGCGATCCGCTGGTACGAGGAGTTCCTGGTCGAGGCCGAGGTCGAACTCCCCGACGTCCCGCGGGCGGTGGACGAGCGGATCGCGAACGGCTGCCTGCACCTGTGGGAGGACGACGGCCGGCCGGTCGCCCTGGCGGGCAGCAGCCCGATCCTCGTCGGCATGTCCCGCATCGGCCCGGTCTACACCCCCGCCGGGAGCCGCGGGCACGGCTACGGCACCGCCGTCACCGCCGCCGCCTCGGCCCACGTCCTCGCCCGCGGCGCCACCGAGGTCCTGCTCTACACCAACCTCGCCAACCCGACCAGCAACTCCATCTACCAGCAGATCGGCTACCTGCCGGTGGAGGACTCCCTGATCGTGGACTTCCGTACCCGCTAGCGGAGCCGCGGGGCCGTCAAGCGTCCTTGACCGGATGCACACCGGCCACCTTCGTCCCGAAGGGGTCGGTGGCGGCGGCCGTGGCCGGCGCCGGCAGGTGATCGGCGTTCTGGTACGTCTGTGCGCAGGTGATCAGGTTGCCGCCGGCCGACTTCATGTCGTTGGCGAGTCCGTCCAGCAGCGACTTCCAGGCGGTGCCGCACCCCTGCAACGCCGGCCCGCTCTGCCACCCCGGCAGGCTCCCCGCGGCCTTGTCGCCCGGCTCCGCGAGCTTCGCCGTCTCGTCCGGAACCTTGCCGGCCACCGTCAGCGCGTTGTTCCCGGCAGCTGTCAACTCGCCTGGTTTTACGGTGAATCCCGGATCCTGGCCCATCGTGTTCCCCCGCCCCGGTGTCGACTGCGGACGCTATGGTAGCTGTGAGTGCCACGGGGGACACAGGGGCGCACAGGGGGGTCGAGAATGGATCTGGCGAGCCTGCGGAACGCCAAGCCGGCGGACTTGTACACGGCGGCGGACGCGTACGACGCGTTGGCCAGGACGTTCCACCAGCACGTTGACGACTGGACGAGCGGGACGACGGACCGGATCCACGGATCCCAGTGGACCGGTCCGTCGGCCAACGCCGCGACCCCCGTGCTGGACGGTCTCACCACCAAGATGCGCGCGGCGATGACCGAGCTCAGTTGCATCGGCAAGGACATCCGCGACTCCGCCGACGCCATCATGCTCGCCCAGGGCAGACTCACCCAGGCGCTGTCCAACGCGCAGGCGAAGGGTTTCTCGGTCAGTGCCACCGGTGCGGTGAGCCGGCCCGATTCGACCAGCCCGTTCCAGGCCACCGACTGGCAGGCCAAGCAGAAGGCGGCCGCCGAGGAGATCAGCAAGCAGATCGGCAAGGCGCTGTCCGACGCCGCCGAGGCCGACAGCAGCCTGACCAGTGCGCTCAACCTGTACGCGGGCCACGCCAGGGACAAGTCCGGCCTGGACGAGAAGACGGCGAGCGCCGACGCGTACATGGAGACGTGGGCCGACGGGGCCAACCCGTGGTGGAAGCGGTACATGCCTGCCAAGGACGCCGCCCCGACGGAGGTCAACTCCTGGTGGAAGGGTCTCGGGCCGCAGGGCCAGCAGTGGTTCCTCAGCCGCCATCCGGACGTGCTCGGGAACCTCGACGGCATTCCGGCGGAGGTCCGGGACCAGGTGAACCGCAAGCAGTTGGACGACCTGATGGATCCCCTCAGGAACAAGAAACCGAGCGAACTCACCTCCGGAGAGAAGAAACTCCTGGACCTCTACGGTCCCATCGACGCGCGCCTCTCCGAGAACAAGGGCGACCTGCCGATCTACCTGCTCGGTCTCGGCACCGAGGGCAAGGGCCGGGCGATCCTCTCCTACGGGAATCCGGACACCGCCACCGACATCTCCGCCTACGTGCCGGGAATCACCACCGACACCCACAGCCTCGGGACGGCGGGCGATGTCCACGACGGCACCAACGAAGCCGAGAACGCCCTGAGCCTCTACCGGGCTGCCGGCAAGAAGGCGCCGGCCGGCCATTCGGTCGCCTCGATCGTGTGGCTCGGCTACGACCCTCCTGGGATGGACCTCGGAGCTGCCTCGACGAGTGCGGGCAAGGACGGAGCACCGGCCTACGCGAAGTTCCTCAGTGGGGTGAGGGCGAGTCACGAGGGAAGTCCGCCGCACGTCACCGCGGTGGGGCACAGCTACGGTTCGTACCTGGTGGGCCAGGCGGTCAAGCTTTCCACCGCCCCCGGGTCGCCCTACGCGCCCCCGGACGACGTGGTCTTCATCGGCAGCCCGGGCGTCGGGGTGGACAAGGCGTCAGACCTCAAGCTGCCGCCCGGACGCGTCTGGGCCGGTGCGGCCGAGAACGACGTGGTCACGCATGCTCCGTCGAAGTTCAGCATCGATCCGGACGAGCGTTGGTACGGACGGGACCCGGCGGGCAAGCGCTTCGGCGCGAACCGCTTCACCGTCGACGAGTGGAGCAGGGGTAACCCCATCGACGCGCACACCAAGTACCTGACGAGCAGAGGAGGTCCCTCGCTGGACAACATCGCGGCCATCGTCACCGGCAGCGGGGACGTCAAGCTCCAGGGCGGGCGGTGAAGCGCCCCCGCAGGGCACTGGGTTGCTCCGTGGCGGTGGTGGCCACGCTGGTCACCGGGGTGGGGCTGTTCTGCAACGGGTACGGGCCGATGGCGCTGAAGGACCGGAACACCCCTCAGCTGAGCCCTCGTGAGGCGAAGGAGCACCTCGACGACACCCTGCGGGCCGCGGTGGCCGCGATCGATCCGCCGCTGGTCTACTTCGGCAGCACCTACGACGTGGAACGCGATCCGGAGCACGCCGACGGGGAGCCGAGCCTGCTGTCCAACGTCAGGACGCGGGCGAGGGTTCGGACGAGGATTGCCCCGGCGCGGGTCCCGGTCCTGGTGGACCAGATGACGCGGCTCTGGGGCGCGGGATGCCGGCGCGACGACAACACCGTCGAACATCAGGCGAAGCACTACACGGATCTGTGGTGTTCCGGGAGTGGTGGAGCGCTGTTCACGCTGTCGGTGGTCAGCTCGACAACCGATCCGGCCGTCGACGTGTATCTGCGAGCGAAGGCGACCCCGGTCCGGTATCAGCCGGAGAAGGACTACGGCGTCGCCTCGGTCACCCCGCCGCTGACCGGACACGAGCCCGCCCCCGACGTCGACGACCCGTACTGGTCGCACTGACGGGGCCGGCCGTCACTCCCAGTCCCAGCGGATCCCCAGGAGGCACGGCCGCAGGGCCGTGGCGACCAGGTGGACGCAGTGGTGGCCGTCGAGGGTGAGTTCCTCGGTCTCGTACGGGGCGTCGCCGGGGGAGTGGAGGGCGAAGCGGTGGCAGCGGACGGGGAGGGTGGCGGGGTGGAAGGCGATCTGGAGGACGTACTGGCCGGCGCCGGCGTTGAAGCCGCGGACGTATTCGCAGCTGGGGTCGGCGGAGGGTGCGTCGTCGAAGCCGTAGCCGAGCAGGTGGGTGTCGCCGGTGCGTAACCGGCGGTCGAGGAGGAGTTCGGCGGCGAGCAGGTGGTGGGCCTGGTCGCGGCGGATGCGGCCGGGGCGGCAGTTCTCCTCGGCGCGGACGCCGACGCGGGTGATGTCGCTGCCGGGGTCGCCCTGGTAGAGGGCGAGGTAGCGGTCGATGCCGTCGTGGTGGGCACGCAGGGCGTGCTGGGAGTCGCGGCGGGTGAGCCGGCGGTCGGGGCCGACCCGGATGCGTTCGATGTGGGTGATGGTGTGCAGCCCGGTGTCGCGCGGGCCGGCGAGGTGGGCGAGCAGGCCGTCGACGGCCACGGCCGGGGAGATGAGGTCGCGGTAGGGGCGGACGGCCGGGCCGGCCGGGGTGGGGCCGGCGGCGCGGCGGGGGCCGAGCAGCCGGGTAAGGGAGTGTTCGGGCAGGTCGAGGACCTCTTCCAGGGCGGCGACGGCGCGCAGTGACTCGGCGCGTTCGGGACGGCGGCGGCCCTGTTGCCAGTAACTGAGGCTGGTGAGGCCGACGTTGACGCCGCGCAGCGCGAGGTGGCGGCGGATGCGGTGCAGGGCGAGGCCCCGGACGGAGATCGCGGTGCGCAGGGCGAGGTGGAAGGGGCCGGTGCGCAGGGCGGCGGCGAGGTCGGCTGGGTCGCTCTTGTGGATGGCGGCCTCCTGGGGGCGGGCGGTCCCGGGGGTGGGCGGTCCGGCTCGCGGTGGGCTCGGACGGACCGGCATTTGACCGTGAATATTCACATCGGTGCGGCGGTTTGTCACGGTCCGGGCCCGCTGCGCGGGAGTTTCCCGGGCGGCGTTCACATCCGCGTCGGCCCGTTCACACCTCGGTCCCGGCCCTGCCGATGGCCGTTGACCTGTCCCTGACGAGGCGCGATGCTCGGGGCGCGATCCGGACCGCGCCCCCACCCGGCACTCCGCTCCACTCGTCGTGCAAGGAGGCATTCCCCCATGCCAGTTCCACGGATACGGCTGCGCCGCGCGGTCTCACTGCTCGCCCTCGGCGTGCTGGGCCCGGCGCTCACCGCCGCGGTGGCCGCGCCCGCGATCGCAGCCCCGGCCCCGATCCAGGTCCAGTCCCAGACCCAGGACCGGGCCGCGCACCAGGTCCGCCAGGCCGCCGCGCCCGGCAGCACGGCCGATCTGGCCGGCACCTACAAGAAGCTCAACATCACCATGCAGCAGCAACAGCAGACCAACTGGTGCTGGGCGGCGAGCGGGAACACCATCGCCACCTGGTTCGGCTACAACTACAGCCAGAACCAGTTCTGCAACGCCGCGTTCGGCCGCGCCGTCAACTCCAGCTGCCCCAACAGCCAGGCCACACTGGGCGATGTGCAGAACGGGCTGAACTGGGTCGGCATCAGCCCGGGCTCGTACGTCAACGGGTACCTCGCCTACGGCACCGTGCAGTCCGAGGTGAACGCCAACCGCCCGATCGAGACGCGCATCCAGTGGAGCTCGGGCGGCGGCCACATGCACGTCCTGTACGGCTACGACACCGGGAGCAACTGGGTCTACTGGGGCGACCCGTGGCCCTCCAACTACCGCTACAACTGGGCGGACTACTGGTACTACGTGAACAACGACACGTTCTCGTGGACCCACTCCCTGTACCGGATCGGCGCGTGAGGGCGGCCATGACCGAGATCAAGAGCCGCCGTCGGGCCGCCGCCGCCCTGTTCACCGCCGGTCTCGCGCTGGCGCTCGCCCCGGGCGCGCACGCCGCCGAGCCGGCCGCGGCTGCCCCGGCGGGCGCCGCCCCGGCCCCGGTGCCCGCCGCTGAGCTGGCGCAGGCCCGCAGCGCGGTCCAGGACCCGGCCGTCCTGGACAAGGTCGGCCACTTCTTCGCCCGCAAGGGTGTCCCGCCGACCCAGCAGCTGACCATCGGCGCCGCCGAGGAGGCACGGGCGGCGAGCGCGGCCGGACCGCGGCTGGCCGGCGACACCGTGCCGGTGTACCTGCTGGATCCGGGCTTCGTGGCCGGCACCCCGGGCGCACCGGTGGCGAAGGCCGAGTTCACCGCCAGCACCGTGGTCGCGGCGGACGGGCAGACCGCCTCGGTCTGGACAGTCCGGCAGGGCGGGGCCTGGAAGGTGGTCAACATCGCCTCGGGCGGTGACGAGAGCGACTACGCGGCGAAGGCGGCGGGCAGCGGCGGTGGCACCGCCTTCCGCGAGCCGCAGGTCAACGCCTGGTACGTGCTGCGCGACGGCCGGGTGCTGCCGTTGGACGAGGAGGCCCGGCGCTCGGTGGGCGCGGGCGGGGTCACGCTGGCCGCGTACCAGCAGCTGGTGCACCAGCGGTACGGGGACAAGCTGCCCGGCTCGGCGTACGACCGGGCGGGCGAGGGCGGCGGCTACCAGGTGGACGCCGCGCCGCGCTCCGCAGCCGTGGCGGAGGCCGCGGGCGGCGGTTCGGCGCTGCCGGCGGTGACGGCGGCGGCCGCCCTGGGGGCCACCGCGCTGGCGGGCGCGGGTGCCGTGCTGCGGCGCAGGTCGGGTGTCCGCCGCGGCTGACGGCGGGCGGGGCCCGGCCGGGCCCCGCTGCCCGCACGCGTCATGACGGGAGCCCACCCCCGGGGGAGCGAATCCCACCCCGGGGGAGGAAATCCCGCTTCCGCACGGAGCGGACCTCACACCCCGGCGAAGCCGCTCCCCAACAGCGCGAAGGTCTGATCGATCAGGGAAGCGATGTCCTCCCGCCCCCCGCCCGCGGCCCATTGGAGGAGGGCTTCGGCGGTGGCCGCGGCGATGGCGGCCGCGGTCACTCTCATCTCGTACGTGGGCTCCTCGATGCCGGCCCGCCGGGTGAGCACGGTGAGGAAGAGCTCCTGCGGGTTGTTGTCGCTCCGGTGCAGTGCGGCGCGCAGCGCGGGGACCTCGGTGATCAGCCGCATCCGGGTGAACAGTTCCTCGCGCTCGTGCTGGAGCAGCTCGTGGATCAGGCCGGCCATGGCTTCCCGGCAGGACTCCAGGAAGGGCTCGTCGGCGGGCCGCTCCAGCAGGGCGGCGATCACCGCCGGGTCGTACTCGTCGGAGAGGACCAGGTCCTCCTTGGTGGCGAAGTAGCGGAAGAAGGTGGACGGCGAGACCTCGGCGGCGGCGGCGATCTGCTCCACCGTGGTGTTGTCGTAGCCCTGCTCGGAGATCAGCCGGTACGCCTCGCGGCGGATGGTCTGGCGGGTCTTCAGCTTCTTGCGCTCGCGCAGCGACAGCGGCGCCTCCAGTTTCGCCTGGACCGGGTTGGTCGGGGCGTCCGGGAGGGGCGCGGTCGGCTGCGGGGGAGTCATGCCCCGATTATCCGTGATCTCCGGCGCCGGCCGGGGTGTCCGCGGGCATCCGGGCCGCGACCAGCACCGCCGAGACCACCGCGACCAGCCCGGAGACCAGCAGCACCACCCCCATCCCGTGCACGTACGCGGCGTGCGCGGAGGCGCTGAGCGCCGGCCCGCCGCCGGCCCGGGCGACGGCGTCGGCGGCGACCACCGACTCGCCGGCCAGGTGCGCCGCCTCGGCCGGCAGCCCGCCGGTGTCCAGCGCACCGCGGTACGCCCCGGACAGCAGGCTTCCGAAGGCGGCGATCCCGATCGCACCGCCGACCTGCCGCAGGGTCTGCAGCAGTCCCGAGCCGACCCCGGCCCGGGCCGGCGGCAGCGTGACCAGGGCGGAGGACTGCGCGGTGATCAGCGACAGCCCCATGCCGACGCCGAGCACGCTGAGCCAGACCGCGGCCCGCCCGTAGCCGTCGCCGACGCCGGTACGGCTGCCGAACAGCAGCGCGGCGGCGAGCAGGGCCAGGCCGAGGGTGATCACCGTACGGGCGCCGAGCCGGTCGACCAGGCGCTCGGTGGCCTTGGCGGCGACCAGCAGCCCGAGCATCATCGGCATCAGCCGCAGCCCGCTGCCCAGGGCGTCCGCGCCGAGCACGCTCTGGAAGTAGAGCGGCAGGACGAAGAAGGCGCCGAACAGGACGAGCGAGATCAGCGTGGCGGCGACGGAGGACCAGCGGAAGGTGCGGTCGGCGAGCAGCCCGAGGTCGAGCATCGGGTCGCGCTGCCGGCGGCTGCGCAGCACCAGCGCGGTGAGGGCGAGCAGTGAGCCGGCCAGCGTGCCGCCAACCCGCGACGCCAACCCGCGACGCCAATCCGCGCCGTCGAACCCGCGCCGTCAATCCGTCGGTGCGATCGAATGGCTACGCTCCGTAATGTGTCCTGGAAGTGCTGCTTCCGCACAAGGAATTGACGCAACGTTGATCTGTCGTTCGCCGCCCCGGGGCAGTTGGCCATGACTGTCGGTAGATACGATGTGGCAATCGGTCAGTGCTGGCCGACGCGTGCCGAGAGCGGAGAAGGGGTGGGGCGGCAGGAGCCGACCACGAGCCCGGCACCGGGAAAGGGGACCGAAGTGGCCGACGCGGACGACAAGCAGGCGAGCACCCAGGTGTGGGGTTCGGCGGTGGTGGTGGGCTCTGCGCTGGCCGTGGTCGCGGCCTATCTGATCAACGGCGCCCCGCTGGTCCTGGCGGTCGCCGGGGTCGAGACCCTGCTGCTCATGGTCTACGTCGCCCGCCGCTGGCGCGCGCTGCACGGCGGTCCGGCCCCGGTCCGGCACCGCCTGCGCCGGGGCATCCCGGACGCCGCGCACTGCGAGCGCTGCCGCCGGGCCCGCGAGGCGCTGGACGCCCGGCAGGAGCGGGCCCGCTCGGCCGGTGCGGTGCGGCGGCCCGGGGCTGTGGTGCTCCCGACGGCTGCCGGGTCGCCGCGCGAGCCGTACCCGGGGTCGGACGAGTCCTGTCGGGAGTCGCACGGGGAGCGGCACCACGCGTACGGCGAGCATCACCACGCGCACGGGCTGCCGCAGGACCCGGCCCCGCACTCGGAGCCCGGCGCCGCCGACCACCCGGCCTACCCGCGCCGCCCGCAGATCCGGGCCCCGTACGAGCGGCCCTGGACGGCGGAACGGGCGGCCGCCCGGTCCGTGGACCGTTCGACCGCCCGTCGGGGTGCGCCGGGATCAGCCGGCCGTGCTGTACGCCACCAGTGAGACGCCGACGTACTGGACGATGAACGCCCCCAGGGTGAAGGCGTGGAACACCTCGTGGAACCCGAACCAGCGCGGTGAGGGGTTGGGCCGCTTGAGCCCGTACACTACGCCGCCGATGCTGTAGAGCACCCCGCCGACGATCATCAGCACCAGGACGGCGACCCCGCCGGTGCGCAGGAAGTCCGGCAGGAAGAAGGCGGCCGCCCAGCCCAGCGCGAGGTACACCGGCGTGTACAGCCAGCGCGGCGCGCCGACCCAGAACACCCGGAACGCGATCCCGGCCAGCGCGCCGCCCCAGACCGCCCAGAGCAGCAGCTGCTGGTCGGCGCCCTTGAGCAGCAGCATCGTGAACGGCGTGTAGGTGCCCGCGATGATCAGGAAGATGTTCGCGTGGTCCAGCCGGCGCAGCACGGCGTCCCCGCGCGGGCCCCAGTCGAAGCGGTGGTACACCGCGCTGACCCCGAACAGCAGCCAGGCGCTGACCGAGTAGATCGCGCAGGCGATCTTGGCGGGCGTGGAGTCGGCCAGGCAGATCAGCACGATGCCGGCGGCCACCGTGGCGGGGAACATCCCGGCGTGCAGCCAGCCGCGCCACTTCGGCTTGCTCTCCGTGAGTGCACTCTCCGCGAGCGCAGCAGCAGTCATGCGCAGCATGCTACCCGTTACCTACGGATCCGTAGGTTACTCGCGCGTAGGAAGTGGCGATCGTCACTGTTGGACGTTTTGGAGTATTTGGAGTGTGGCGCCGCGCACTCCGTCGGGGGTGCGACTGGCTTATTACTGCACGGTAATCATACTTGTTGTAGTAAAAGATGCGTCAATTTCGACGCTTCGCTGCGTTCCGGCCTTGAGTCCGGAGCTACGCTGCAAGCACCCTCAGACCCCCGCGACGCCATCTCCTCGCCGAGATGGCGTGAAACGGAGCGATCGTGTCGTACGAGATCTCTGCTCTCAGCGCATCCGCGCCCACCCGCCACAAGCAGCTGCTCGCTTGGGTGAGCGAGATCGCCGAGCTCACCCGGCCGGACCGCATCGAGTGGTGCGACGGTTCCGACGAGGAGTACCAGCGCCTCGCGGACCTGCTGGTGGCTCAGGGCACCTTCAAGAAGCTCAACGAGGAGAAGCGCCCGAACTCCTACTACGCCGCCTCGGACCCCACGGACGTGGCACGCGTGGAGGACCGCACCTTCATCTGCTCCGAGCAGGAGAAGGACGCCGGACCGACCAACAACTGGAAGGCCCCCGCCGAGATGCGCGAGGTCTTCCAGGGCGAGCAGGGCCTCTTCCGCGGTGCGATGAAGGGCCGCACGATGTACGTCGTGCCCTTCTCGATGGGCCCGGTCGGCTCCCCGCTGGCCGCGTACGGCGTCGAGATCACCGACTCCGCCTACGTTGCCGTCTCCATGCGCGTGATGACCCGCATGGGCCAGGCCGTGCTGGACCAGCTCGGCGAGGACGGCGACTTCGTCAAGGCCGTGCACACCGTCGGCGCCCCGCTCGCCGAGGGCGAGGCGGACGTGCCGTGGCCGTGCAACAGCACCAAGTACATCTCGCACTTCCCGGAGACCAAGGAGATCTGGTCCTTCGGTTCGGGCTACGGCGGCAACGCCCTGCTCGGCAAGAAGTGCTACGCGCTGCGCATCGCCTCGACCATGGCCCGCGACGAGGGCTGGCTGGCCGAGCACATGCTCATCCTGAAGCTCACCCCGCCGAGCGGCGAGGCCAAGTACGTCGCGGCCGCCTTCCCCTCGGCCTGCGGCAAGACCAACCTGGCCATGCTCCAGCCGACGGTCCCGGGCTGGAAGGTCGAGACGATCGGCGACGACATCGCCTGGATGCGCTTCGGCGCCGACGGCCGCCTGTACGCCATCAACCCCGAGGCCGGCTTCTTCGGCGTCGCCCCCGGTACCGGCGTGGACACCAACGCCAACGCCATCGAAACCCTGTGGGGCAACACCGTCTTCACCAACGTCGCCCTCACCGACGACGGTGACGTGTGGTGGGAGGGCCTCACCGAGGAGCCCCCGGCGCACCTGACCGACTGGCGCGGCAACGACTGGACCCCCGAGTCCGGCACCCCGGCCGCCCACCCGAACGCCCGCTTCGCCGTCCCGGCCGCGCAGTGCCCGACCATCGCCCCGGAGTGGGAGGACCAGGCGGGCGTGCCGATCTCGGCGATCCTGTTCGGCGGCCGCCGCGCCACCGCCGTCCCGCTGGTGACCGAGTCCTTCGACTGGCAGCACGGCGTCTTCCTCGGCGCCAACATCGCCTCTGAGAAGACCGCCGCCGCCGAGGGCACCGTCGGCGAGCTGCGTCGCGACCCGTTCGCGATGCTGCCGTTCTGCGGCTACAACATGGGTGACTACTTCGCCCACTGGCTGAAGGTCGGCGCCCAGGCGGACGCCGCCAAGCTGCCGAAGATCTACTACGTCAACTGGTTCCGCAAGGACGCCGAGGGCAAGTTCGTCTGGCCCGGCTACGGCGAGAACAGTCGCGTGCTCAAGTGGATCGTCGAGCGCCTGGAGGGCACCGGCGAGGGCGTCGAGACCCCGATCGGCGTGCTGCCGACCGTCGAGGGCTTCGACCTCGGCGACCTGGACCTCTCCAAGGAGGACCTCGACCTGCTCTTCACCGTGGACGCCGACATCTGGCGCCAGGAGGCCGCCCTCGTGCCGGCCCACCTGGAGACCTTCGGCGACCACACCCCGAAGGAGCTGTGGGACGAGTACCGGAGCCTCGTCGCGCGCCTCGGCTGAGCCTGAGCCTCAGCCGGGAGAGAGGCGGGCGCGCGGCACGAACCGCGCGCCCCGCCGAGCGACAGGACGGCCGGAGTTCCGCCGGGCGATTTTCCCCCGACCAAGGAGATCGCCCGGGCCGGGACTCCGGCCGTAGTGTTTTTTTCCGCCCCCTCGGGACGGCCGGCTCCTCACGGCTGCACGTAGCCGCCGAGGAAGTCGCCGATCCGGGTCACCGCGTCGGTGATCTCCTCCGCCCGGGGCAGCGTGACCAGCCGGAAGTGGTCCGGCTCGGGCCAGTTGAAGCCGGTGCCCTGGACCAGCAGGATGCGCTGGGAGCGCAGCAGGTCGAGCACCATCCGGGCGTCGTCCTTGATCTTGTGGACCTTGGGGTCCAGCCGGGGGAAGGCGTACAGCGCGCCCTTGGGCTTGACGCAGCTGACCCCCGGGATCCGGTTCAGCAGCTCGTACGCGGCGTCGCGCGAGGCGTGCAGCCGACCGCCGGGCAGCACCAGGTCGCGGATCGACTGCCGTCCGCCGAGGGCGGCGGCCACCGCGTGCTGCGCGGGCATGTTGGCGCACAGCCGCATCGAGGCGAGCACGGTCAGGCCCTCGATGTAGCTGCGGGCCCGGTGCCGGTCGCCGGACAGCACCATCCAGCCGGAGCGGAAGCCCGCGACCCGGTACGCCTTGGACAGTCCGTTGAAGGTGACGCAGAAGAGGTCCGGGGCCAGGGTGGCCAGCGGGACGTGCTCGGCGTCGTCGTAGAGGATCTTGTCGTAGATCTCGTCCGCGTAGACCACCAGGTCGTGCCGGCGGGCGATCTCCGTGATGCCCTCCAGCACCTCGCGCGGGTAGACCGCGCCGGTCGGGTTGTTCGGGTTGATCACCACGATGGCCCTGGTCCGGTCGGTGACCTTGGCCTCGATGTCGGCGAGGTCCGGGTACCACTCGGACTGCTCGTCGCAGCGGTAGTGCACCGCGGTGCCGCCGGCCAGCGAGACCGAGGCGGTCCACAGCGGGTAGTCCGGGGCCGGGACGAGCACCTCGTCGCCGTCGTCCAGCAGCGCGGTCATGGCCAGCTGGATCAGTTCGGAGACGCCGTTGCCGAGGAAGACGTCCTCGACGGAGAGGCCGTGCAGCCCGCGGTCCTCGTAGTGCATGACCACTGCGCGGCGGGCGGAGAGCAGGCCCTTGGAGTCGCCGTAGCCGTGTGCGTTGGCGAGGTTGCGCAGGACGTCCTGGAGGATCTCCGGGGGCGCCTCGAAACCGAAGGTGGCCGGGTTGCCGGTGTTGAGCTTGAGGATGCGGTGGCCCTGTTCCTCCAGCCGCATCGCCTCGTCGAGCACCGGGCCGCGGATGTCGTAGCAGACATTGGCGAGCTTGCTGGACTGGATGACCTGCATGTCCGCTTACTTTAGGGGTACGGAGGGGCCGTGGGAGGACTCTCCGGAGGGGTGCTTCCGAGGGCCCGAGCGGCTCCCTTGGATCGGCAGGCGGCGGTGGCGGGCGGCCTTCCGAACCGGTAGTCGAATGTCCGGAAGGCTCCTGGGTGCGAGGAGCGCACGCTGGCGTGCGCAACGAGACGGACGGCTCGCCATCCGGCGCGGGAGGATGTGGCCGGTGCGTCGATCGAGGAGGGGGTGCGCCGGTGGCTCCGGTCGTGGTCGTGGCGGTGCTGGTCGGTCTCCTGGCGGCTCCGCCGCTGCGCGGGCAGATCGCCCGGTTCGCGGTGCCGGAGGGTCGGCCCTGGTGCGACGAGTGCCCGTCGTGCGGGCGCGCGGTGCGGCTGCTGCCGCCGAGCGGGCGCTGCCCGGGCTGCCGGGAGCGACTGGGCGCCGGCCCCTGGACGGTGGAGCCGGTCGCGGTGGCGGTCGCCGTCGCGGTGGCGTACGCGGCGGACGGGCTGCTGGTGCCGACCCTGGCGCTGGCCTGGGCGGCGGCGGTCGGGGTCGCGCTCGGCTTCGTCGACGCGCGGGTGCGCCGACTCCCGTACCGGCTCACCCTGCCGCTGCTCGGCGGGGTGGCCGCGCTGTTGCTGATCGCGGGGCCGGCCGAGCACGACCCCGGCGCGCTGCTGCGCTGCCTGCTGGCCGCGCTCGCGGTCGGGGGTGTGCTCGAACTGGCCGTCTGGCTGGGTGCGTTGGGCCCCGGTGACTCCCCGCTCGGGCTCGCCCTGGGCGGGCTGCTCGGCTGGTACGGCTGGTCGGTGGCGCTCGGCGGGCTGTTCGCCGCGATGGTGCTCGCCGGGCTGTGGGCCACCCTGCGGGCCGCCGCCGCGCTGGCCCGCCGTCGCCCGGTGCGCGGGCTCGACCTCCCGGTCGGCCCGTTCCTGCTGCTCGGCGCGCTCACCGCGGTCCTGGCGCGGTGAGCACGGGCTCACGGCAGCAATCGCGCGCTCTCGGCGGTGATCGCGCGCTCTCGGCAGTAATAAGGGGAGCGGCACGGAAGGGCCCGCCGCACCGGTCGGTACGACGGGCCCCGCCGCCGACGCGCAGGCCCCACCCTCAAGGAGCGGCGCGCCGGGGGAGTTGAGCTCTGGTGACCGCGGTCGGTGGCCGCCGCGGCCGAGTGCCGCAGCCGCCCGTGACGGCTGCGGCCTCGCCATTACGGCATCTTGTGGACGAACGGGCCGACCGCGTTGGAGAACGCGTTCCCGTTGTTGGCGTCCCAGTTGGTCGACCAGGTCATCGCGCCGCGGATGGTCGGCCACTTGGCCGGCGGCACGAAGCTGCCGCAGTTGTTGCCGGTGGCCAGGCAGTCCAGCGCGTTGTTCACCACGGCCGGCGAGACGTAGCCGCCGCCCGCCGCCTTGGTGGAGGCCGGGACGCCGATGCCCACCTGGTCCGGCCGCAGGCCGCCCTGGATGTGGGTGCAGACCTGAGAGGTGATGAAGTCGATGGTGCCCTGGTTGTAGACCTTGCCGTCGCAGCCGTTCATGCCGCCCGAGTTGTAGAACTGGGTGTTGACGACGGTGAGGATGTCCTTGGTCTTCAGCGCCAGCTGGAAGTAGGCGCCGGAGGTGCTGTACATCCCGATGGTCTCGGGGGCCATGGTCAGCACGAAGCCGGGGCCGACCTTGGCCTGGAGGGCGTGCAGCGCGTCGCCGAGCGGGCCGGCCTGGACGCCGTTCTCCAGGTCGACGTCGATGCCGTCGAAGCCGTAGTCCTTGATGATCGCGTAGGCGCTGTTGACGAAGTTGGCGCCGGCGGTGGCGTCCCCGACGGTGATCGCGCCGTTCTGGCCGCCGATGGAGAGGATGACCTTCTTGCCGGCCGCTTGCTTGGCCTTGATGTCGGCGCGGAACTGGGCGTCGGTGTAGCCGCCGAGCGCCTTGGACAGGCCCGGGTCCAGGGTGAAGCTGATCGCGCCGGTCCGGGTCGGCACGGCGTCGGCGAAGGAGACCGCGATGATGTCGTACGCGCTCTGGACGTCGCTCAGCCGCTGCACGGTCGAGTTGTTGTCGAAGTTCTGCCAGTAGCCGGTGACCAGGTGGGCGGGCAGGCCGGTGGCCGGCGGGGTGGTGCTGGTCGGCGTGGCGGTGGGGGTCGCGGTCGCGGTCTGGGTGGGCGTCGCGGTGGGGGTCGGGGTCGTCGTCCCGGTCGGCGTCGCGGTGGCCGTGGGGGAGGCGGTGGCCGTCGGCGTGGGGGTGGGGGTCGCGGTCGGCGACGGGGTGCCGGTGCCGCCGGGGCCGATCAGTGCGACGTCGTCGGCCAGGTAGGCGCTCTGGCCGTACCAGCCGTGCAGGTAGACGGTGACGCTGGTGGCGTTCGCTCCCGTGGTGAAGGTGGTGGACAGCTGGTTCCAGCTGTTCTGGTTCGACCAGGCGGACGGGTCGGTGCCGCCGGTGCCGCGCGCACCGAGGTAGACGTACGGACCCTGGACCCACGCGCTCAGCGTGTAGCTGGTGTTGGGCAGCACGCTGATGGTCTGGGTGCACTCGGCGGTGTCTCCGGCGCCCGGGGTGGCCTGGAGGGCGCCGGTGCCGGAGTGGACCGGGGAGGAGACCGTGGTCGCGGCGCCGGTGCAGGTCCAGCCCGCGAGCCCGCCGTCGAAGCCGCCGTTGCCGACCAGGTTGCCGACCGCCGCGCTGGCGCCGCCGGCGAAGAGGGCGAGGCCGCTGCCGGCCAGGGCGAGGGCGGTGGCACCGGCCGCGACGGCCGGGAGGGGGCTGCGCCGGCGCTTGTGCGAAGGCTGGTTCAGCGTACGGGCCATGGGGTGACGCTCCTGGGGGAGGAGCGGCCGCCGCGGTGGGGGGCGCGGCGGCCGCGTGTGGGGGAGGGGAGGTCCGAGGTGAGCCTGCGGGGCGGAGGAGGAGGATCGTTCCGTCCCGGATCAAAAGCTGGACTAGACCATTGCTGGTCGTCAAGCATCGGACGAACGGCTTACGGTTCCGTTAAGGATTCGGAGACCGTTCCGTGTCCCCGTCCCGAGGGCCCCGGAACGACCCCGCCGCTCGCCCGGACGTCTCCCGACACGCCGGTCACGACAGACTTCGTACAGGACCGTGACCAGACCGCTACCTGCGGCTTTACCGTGCACCTGCGTGCCGGAGTAGGCTGCGCCGGGGGCGGGGACGCACCAGTTGCAACGAGCACGGAGGGGCCGGGAAACATGGGTCTGCGCGATGTCGCCGAACGGACGCCGGGGCTTCGCACCCTGCTCAGCGGGATGTACGGGCTCTACGGCCGACGGGTCGAGGTCCACCTCGCGAGCACCCCGCGCCACATCGGCGTGATCCTGGACGGCAACCGCCGCTGGGCCAAGGCGGCCGGCGGCTCCACCGCGTACGGCCACCAGCGCGGCGCCGACAAGATCAGCGAGTTCCTCGGCTGGTGCGACGAGACCCACGTCAAGGTCGTCACCCTCTGGATGCTCTCCACCGACAACCTGGACCGCCCGGCCGACGAGCTCGTCCCGCTGCTCGGCATCATCGAGGACGCCGTCACCGGCCTGGCCGCCGCCCGCCGCTGGCGGGTCAACCCGGTCGGCGCGCTGGACCTGCTGCCGCAGCACACCGCCGACGTGCTCAAGCGGGCCGCCGACCAGACCGCCGAGATCGACGGCATCACGGTCAACGTCGCGGTCGGCTACGGCGGCCGGCACGAGATCGCCGACGCCGTCCGCTCGCTGCTCCAGGAGCAGGCCGGCCGCGGCACCTCGATCGAGGAACTGGCCGAGATCCTGACCGTCGAGCACATCGCCGAGCACCTGTACACCCGCAACCAGCCCGACCCCGACCTGATCATCCGCACCTCGGGCGAGCAGCGGCTGTCCGGCTTCCTGCTCTGGCAGAGCGCGCACAGCGAGTTCTACTTCTGCGAGGCGTACTGGCCGGCCTTCCGCAAGGTCGACTTCCTGCGCGCGCTGCGCGCGTACGAGCAGCGCCACCGGCGGATGGGGCTGTAGTCCCGGGCCGGCGGCCCCGGGCTCCGGCCGCCCGGAGGAAATGACCGCCGTAGGCCTGGCCTACCCGGCGCCTGCGCGAGGCCAAACGTTCACCGGCAATGATCCGTCAGTTCGCCGGGCACGCGAATGCACCGTTCCCCGCCTGGGAATACTCCAGTCAGTCCGGCCCCGAGGCCACCGGGGCAGCGGGGGCCGGCTTGCCGCGGATGACGCAGGGTCATCCGCTCTGGAGGCCTAGTGGTCAGTTCCAAGAGCCGCCGGACACCAGACCGGCGCACGTACGTTCTCGACACCAGCGTGCTCCTGGCGGACCCGCTCGCCATGACCCGCTTCGAGGAGCACGAGGTCGTCCTCCCGGTGGTGGTCGTCACCGAGTTGGAGGCCAAGCGGCACCACCCGGAGCTGGGCTACTTCGCCCGCCAGGCGCTGCGGCTGCTCGACGACTACCGCATCCGCCACGGCCGGCTCGACGAGCCGATCCCGGTCGGCGAACTCGGCGGCACCATCCGGGTCGAGCTCAACCACTCCGACGTGTCGATACTGCCGGTCGGCTACCGGGCCGGCGGCGGTGAGGCGGACACCCGGATCCTCGCGGTCGCCCGCAACCTCCAGGCCGAGGGCTACGACGTCACCGTCGTGTCCAAGGACCTGCCGCTGCGGATCAAGGCCAGCTCGGTGGGCCTGCTCGCCGAGGAGTACCGGGCCGAGCTCGCGATCACCTCGGGGTGGACGGGCATGTCCGAGCTGCACGTCCCGGCCGACCAGGTGGACGCGCTGTTCTCGGCCGGCCACGACGCCGGGGTGGACGTCGACGGGGCCACCGAGCTGCCCGTCCACACCGGACTGGTGCTCACCTCGGAGCGCGGCCGCGCGCTCGGCCGGGTCACCGGCGACGGCCGGGTGCGGCTGGTGCGCGGCGAGCGCGAGGCGTTCGGGCTGCGCGGGCGCAGCGCCGAGCAGCGGGTGGCGCTGGACCTGCTGCTCGACCCGGAGATCGGCATCGTCTCGATGGGCGGTCGGGCCGGCACCGGGAAGTCGGCGCTGGCGCTGTGCGCGGGGCTGGAAGCAGTGCTGGAGCG
This sequence comes from Kitasatospora sp. NPDC093102, assembly GCF_040683915.1. Lineage (NCBI taxonomy): Bacteria > Bacillati > Actinomycetota > Actinomycetes > Kitasatosporales > Streptomycetaceae > Kitasatospora > Kitasatospora sp. NPDC093102. The sequence continues at coordinate 43,200 of NZ_JBFBFA010000003.1, forward strand.
GAGGCAGCACCGCAAGGTGATGGTCTTCCGGCCGCTGTACGCGGTCGGCGGGCAGGAGCTGGGCTACCTGCCCGGCACCGAGGCGGAGAAGATGGGCCCCTGGGCGCAGGCGGTCTTCGACACCCTCTCCGCCGTCACCACCCCGGACGTGATCGAGGAGGTCATCTCCCGCGGGATGCTGGAGGTGCTGCCGCTGACCCACATCCGGGGGCGCTCGCTGCACGACGCGTTCGTGATCGTGGACGAGGCGCAGTCGCTGGAGCGGAACGTCCTGCTGACGGTGCTGTCCCGGATCGGCCAGGGCTCGCGGGTGGTGCTCACCCACGACGTGGCGCAGCGGGACAACCTCCGGGTTGGCCGCTACGACGGTGTGGTGGCGGTGGTGGAGAAGTTGAAGGGCCATCCGCTCTTCGCCCACATCACGCTCACCCGCTCGGAGCGTTCGCCGATCGCGGCGCTGGTCACGGAGATGCTGGAGGACATCCACCCGTGATCCGCCCCAGATAGGGGCATAGCCGGACAATGCGGTCAACTGGTGCCCTGGAGCCCGCTCCTGACGGAGCGGGCTCCGTCCGGTTCATCACATCGAGTGCTTTCCGTCCAGGAAACTGCCGCGCGGTGAATGTGACATGCGCCACGCGGGCGGGAATTGCGTCGACAGTGCCCGGTGCGGCATGGTGAGGGTTCTGTCAGGCCCCGCGTACGGCGCGGCAGGGCTCCCGGACTCCGGGAGTCAGGCCCCGGAAGGTCCGCCAACTCCGGTCGGTGGACACACAATTGAAGACCGTTGAGCCGTACGCCGCCCGATTCCAACGCCCGGTCGCCTCACCTCGGCCGGACGCCGGGCCAGCACCTCCCGTGACCAGAGCACCGTGCGGAGGTCCGTGTCAAGGGGTATGTTGCGCCCGCACGGTCACGCGTGGGCGATGCTGGAAGGAATCCATGTGACTCGGATCTCGGTCCGGGGAGTTGCTGTGGCCTCCGCCACCGCCGTCACCGCTGTCGGTGCCGTCGTGGGCATGGCCTCGGGCAGCGAGGGCAAGACCACGCAGACGGTCGACGTCGCCGGCGCGACCCTGCTTGCCGAAGTCCCCTCTGGCGCCCAGGCGCAGACCATCAGTGACAACATCGGCCAGCAGGCATCCGCCCAGCAGGCCTCCGCCGACGCCGCCGCCAAGGCTGCCGCGGAGCAGAAGGCCGCCGAGGAGGCCGCGCGCCAGAAGGCCGCCGCGGACGCCCAGGCGAAGGCCGACGCCCAGGCCAAGGCCGACGCGGACAAGGCGGCCAAGGCCGCCGACGACGCGCGCAAGGCCGCCGACGCCGCCGCCAACCGCTCCAAGGCCCGCTCGGCGATGACCGCGGTCGAGGACAGTGCGCCGCCCGTCTCGGTCAGCCCCGGCTCGGTCCAGGACCTGGCCCGGCAGATCGTCGGCAACGACGCGCAGTTCCAGTGCTTCAGCCAGATCGTGAAGCGCGAGAGCGGCTGGGACTACACCGCGACCAACAAGAGCTCCGGCGCGTACGGTCTGGTCCAGGCACTGCCCGGCACCAAGATGGCCTCGGCCGGTGCCGACTGGCGCACCAACCCGGCCACCCAGATCAAGTGGGGCCTCGGCTACATGAACAGCCGCTACGGCAGCCCCTGTGGCGCGTGGTCGTTCTGGCAGGCCCACAGCTGGTACTAGGAACGGCTGCCGCTGTGGCGGCTCGGTTCCGCACGGCCCCCGGCCGCTCGTCCGTCCAGGACGCGCGGCCGGGGGCCGTGGCGTTCTCCGGCCCGGGCGTTCTCCGGCTGTGGCGTTCTCCGGTTCGGTGGGACGGGCGGACCGCGCCGCCCGGGCTGCGCTGACCAGTGCGCCCTCGGGCGGTGCGGTCCCGGTTGCGGACGCGGGGCGCGGAAAGGGGTCCTGGTTGCTTCCCGCACCGGCCGGTCCGCCGGCAGTTGGCCGGTGGGCGACCTCGGCGGTTCGGCTCCGGGGTCTCGTCCCGACTCCTCCCCAGCGAACCATGTCCGAAACCAGATGGAACCTGGCGTTTTGTCCGGTTCATCGGGATGGGTGGTTCCAGTCGAACGGACCGGCGGTCGGACTGGCCGCGTCCTCGCCGGGTAGCGTCATCCCTGACGGCCGCGGCAGGACCCGCGGCGTACCGCCGGGCACGGCGGGTTCGGCAGGGGAGCGGTGGTAGCGAGGATGGCGCGGGGCGGAAAGGCCTTCAAGGCCGTGGCCAAGGGCATGGCCGTGGTGGCGAGCGCGGCCGCCGTGATCGAACGGCGTCGGCGTGCCGCGATGGCGGCCGACCCCGACGAGCCGGCCCTCCCGGCGGCGGCCGTCGGGCCCGTGCCGGCGCTCGTGGACGGGGGCGCCCCGGCACTCGACGAGGCGCCCGGTCCGGTCCCGGTCCCGCGGGCCGACCCGGCCCCGCCGGTGCAGGCGGCCTCGGCGGCCGACGCGGTCCGGCCGTCCGCCGTGGCGGCCCCGGCCGCCCAGGCCGTACCGGTCGCGCACACCGGGCTCGGGCGGGAGTACCACCCCGGCCGCCCGGCCACGCCCGCCGAGGCGGTGCCGTGGGGGCTGCGGGTGGCCGCCGAGTCGACCTGGCGGCTGCTGCTGCTCGGCGCCGCGCTCTACGTCGTCTTCTACGTGGTCGACATGCTGCGGCTGGTCGCCTTCTCGGTGCTGGCCTCATTGCTGATCACCGCGCTGCTGGAGCCCTCGGTCTCCTGGCTGCGCCGGCGCGGGGTGCCGCGCTCGCTGGCGGCGGGCGGGGTGTTCCTCAGTGGTCTGGCCGGGATCGGGCTGGTCGGCTGGTTCGTGGTCTGGCAGGTGTCGACCAACCTCTCGGACGTCACCACCCAGGTGAAGACCGGCGTCAACCAGCTGCGGGACTGGCTGGTCACCGGGCCGCTGCACCTGACCCAGCAGCAGATCACCGACTTCGCCAACCAGATCACCAAGGCCATCACCACCAACACCGATCAGCTCACCTCGGCCTCGATCACCGGCGCGCAGATCGCCGTCGAGGTGCTGACTGCGCTGCTGATGACCTTCTTCACCACCTTCTTCTTCCTCTACGACGGCGCGAAGATCTGGAACTGGGCGCTGCGCGGCCTGCCCCGGCACTCCCGCTTCGCGATGGCCGGGGCCGGCCCGAAGGCCTGGGCGACGCTCACCGCCTACGTGCGCGGCACGGTCTGCGTGGCCTTCATCGACGCGCTCTGCATCGGCATCGGCGTCGACCTGCTGGGCGTGCCGCTGGCCCTGCCGCTGGCCGTGATCATCTTCCTGGGCGCCTTCGTCCCGCTGGTCGGCGCGCTGGTCACCGGCACCGTCGCGGTGCTGATCGCGCTGGTCACCCAGGGGCCGTGGACGGCGCTGATGGTGCTGGTGGTGCTGGTGGTGGTGATGCAGGTCGAGAGCCACATCCTCCAGCCGCTGATCCTCGGCCGGGCCGTCCGGGTCCACCCGCTCGGTGTCGTGCTCGGCGTCGCGGCCGGCGGCATCATCGGCGGCATCGGTGGCGCGGTGGTCGCCGTCCCGCTGATCGCCGTCACCAACACCGTGGTGACCCACCTGCGCCGCCGCAACGAGGCGGGCCAGGCCGTCTTCACCGCGCTCGAAGCCGCCCGCGAGGCCGCCGAGCGCACGGCCGAGCGCACGGCCGAGCGCACCGCGGCCACCCACCCCGCCCCGTCGGCCGCACCCGCCACCGACTGACCCCGCCACCGGTCGGCCCCGCCGTACCGGCCCCGCCGGTCCGGGGGAACGACGACGGGCCCCTCGCGGACGTGGTGTCCGGGAGGGGCCCGTCGGGGTGCCGGGGTGCGTCAGGCGTCGACGGCGGCCAGGGCGGCCTCGGAGTCGAGGACGCCGGCCACGGCCTGGAGAACGGCGGCGATCTTCATCGAGGCCTGGATGACCTCGCGCTCGACGCCGGCCTTGCGCAGGACGGCCTCGTGCGAGTCGAGGCACTGCCCGCAGCCGTTGATGGCCGAGACCGCGAAGCACCAGAGCTCGAAGTCGACCTTCTCGACGCCCGGGGTGCCGATGATGTTCATCCGCAGACCGGCCCGCATCGTGCTGTACTCCTTGTCGGAGAGCAGGTGCAGGGTCCGGTAGTAGACGTTGTTCATCCCCATGATCGCGGCCGCGCCCTTGGCGGCGGTGTACGCCTCCGGGGAGAGGTTGGCCTTGGCCTCGGGCTCCAGCTCGCGCAGCAGACCGGGGCTGCGGGTGGCCATCGCGCAGGACAGCACGGTGCCCCAGAGCTGCTGGGCCGGGAGGTCGGAGTTGCCGATGACCGAGCCCAGGTTGAGCTTGAGGTCCTTGGCGTAGTCCGGGAGGGCGGCCTTCAGGTCGTCGAGAGCCATGGGTCAGCCCGCCAGCAGGGCCTGGGCGTCGAGGGTGTCCTCGCCCTTGTTCCAGTTGCACGGGCACAGCTCGTCGGTCTGCAGGGCGTCCAGCACCCGCAGGACCTCCTTGGGGTTACGGCCGACGGAGCCGGCGGTCACCATGACGAACTGGATCTCGTTGTTCGGGTCGACGATGAAGACGGCGCGCTGGGCGGTGCCGTCCTCGTTCTCGACGCCGCAGTCGCGCATCAGGTCGTGCTTGATGTCGGCCAGCATCGGGAAGGGCAGGTCGCGCAGGTCCTTGTGGTCCTTGCGCCAGGCGTGGTGCACGAACTCGGAGTCGCCGGAGACGCCGAGGATCTGGGCGTCGCGGTCGGCGAACTCGTCGTTCAGCTTGCCGAACGCGGCGATCTCGGTCGGGCAGACGAAGGTGAAGTCCATCGGCCAGAAGAAGACGACCTTCCACTTGCCCTCGTAGGACTTGTGGTTGATGTCGGCGAAGGCGTTCGCGGCGTCCAGGTCGACACAGGCCTTGAGGTCGAACTCGGGGAACTTGTCACCGATCGTGAGCACGTTCGCTTCTCCTGAAGTGAGATGAGGGGAGCTTTGTCCGGAATCCGGACATCACTCACCATTCCACATCGTGGACTGATCAGGGAAATAGCTACACTGGATGTGTCTGATCGGAGATTGTTATCAGTACCGAATCCCCCACGTCGCGGCCGGGTCCCCGCAGGAACACCGGCATCAAGGGCGACCAGACTGTGGCGAGCGCCACAGTCCGCAGCCCGCGCACGCCGACCGTCGCCCAGCTGCGGGCCTTCGTCGCGGTGGCCGAGCATCGGCACTTCCGGGAGGCCGCCGCCGCGACCGGGACCAGTCAGCCCGCACTGTCCGGGGCGGTCGCGGCGCTGGAGGAGTCGCTGGGCGTGCAGTTGGTCGAGCGTACGACGCGCAAGGTGATTGTCACCCCGCTGGGGGAGCGCGTGCACCAGCACGCCCGTCGGGTGCTCGCCTCGCTCCAGGCCCTCACCGAGGAGGTCGAGGCCGCCCGCCGCCCGTTCACCGGGCCGTTGCACCTGGGCGTCATCCCGACCGTCGCGCCCTACCTGCTGCCCACCGTGCTGCGGCTGGTCCGCGACCGCTTCCCGGACCTGGAGCTGCACGTCCACGAGGAGCGCACCTCCTCGCTGCTGGAGGGCCTGGCCGCCGGGCGGCTGGACGTCCTGCTGCTCGCGCTGCCGGCCGGCGGGGTCTCGCCGACCAGGGACATCCCGTTGTTCGACGAGGACTTCGTCCTGCTCACCCCGCCCGGCCACCCGCTCGCCGGGCGGATCGACGTGCCGCGCGACGTGCTGCTCGACCTGGACGTGCTGCTGCTGGAGGAGGGCCACTGCCTGCGCGACCAGGCGCTGGACATCTGCCGCGAGGTCGGCGCCGACCCGGTGGGCTCGACCACCCGCGCGGCCGGCCTGTCCACCCTGGTCCAGCTGGTCGCCGGGGGCCTCGGGGTGACCCTGCTGCCCGCCACCGCGCTGGACGTCGAGGCCGGGCGCACCGATCGGCTGGCTGCCGTCCGCTTCGCCGCCCCGGCGCCCGGCCGCCGGATCGGGCTGGCCGTCCGGCCGGGCTCGGCCCGCAGCGCCGAGTACGAGCGCTTCGCGGCCGCGCTGCGCGAGGTGCTGGCCGAGCTGCCGGTCCGGATCGCCTCCTAGCGGAGTTCTGCTGCCGGGGTGCCCAGGCAGAGCCCGACCGTCGTCGCGACCAGGAGCTCCAGCGCCTCCAGGGTGTCCTGGTCGGGGCGGTCGCCGGGCCGGTGCAGGGTGAGGTGGCGGGCCGTCAGGCCGTCGAAGCCGCTGAGGAAGTGGACGGCGACCCGGCGGGCGGGCAGCGCCAGGGTCAGGCCGTGGGCGGCCGCGAGGGCGCCGAGCATCTCGGCGGCGGTGCCCTCGATGTCGTGCTGGAGCCCGAGCATGATCTCCTGCATGTCCGGGTCGCGCATGGCCAGCGCCCCGAACTCGCTCAGCAGCACGCAGCGCCCGTGCTCGCCGGTGGCGGCCTCCCAGAGCGCGTGCACCAGGGTGCGGACCTGTTCACCGAACGCGCCGTCGCCGGGGGAGGCGGCGCGCACCTCGCCGACGAAGTCGGACTTCAGCTGCTGGACGACCGCCCGGTAGAGGTCCTTCTTGGTGCCGAAGGTGTAGTGCACCGTCGCCTGTGCCACGCCCAGCTCGGCCGCGATCGCGCGGGTGCTGCCGGCCGCGATTCCCTCCCTGGTCATCAGGTCGATCGCGGCCTGGACCAGTTGCGGTCGGCGTTCGGAGGCGGGGACGTGAGCCATTCAGCCAGGGTAGCGCCACGAGCGGGCAACTGCGTCGCACGATCTTGTCGGTCAACTTTGTCACTCGACAAAGTTCGGTCTACGGTGGGACGCGACCTGCCCTGACCGACCCGAGGGACCGCCGATGGCTACGTACCTGTACCGACTGGGCCGCTACTGCTTCCGGCGACGACGGGCCGTCGTCGCCGTCTGGATCGCCCTGCTCATCGCCATCGGCGGGGCCGCGGGCGCCTTCGCCGGCAAGACCACCGACGAGTTCAAGGTCCCGGGCACCGAGGCGCAGGCCACCCTGGACCGGATCAAGGACACCTTCCCGGCGCAGGGCCACGGCTCCGCGCAGGTCGTCTTCGCCGCCGGTGCGCCCGGCGGCATCGGGACGCCCGAGGCGGGCAGGGCGGTCGGCGAGGCCGTCGCCCGGATCGCCCAGGTGCCGGGCGTGGCCGCGGTGCCGGACCCGTACGCCACCGGCGCGCTCTCGCCGGACGGGAAGGTCGCGCTCGCGCTGGTCTCGTTCGACCACAAGCTCGCCGACGTCACCGACCAGCAGCGCGACGCCGTGAAGGCCGCCGCCGAGCCGGCCCGCGCGGCCGGGCTGGACGTGGCCTTCGGCGGCGACGCGTACAACACGATGGCCCGGATCGAGGGCGGCAGCGAGGCGATCGGCCTGGTGGTGGCCGGGCTGGTGCTGGTGGTGACCCTCGGCACGCTGGTCGCCGCCGGGCTGCCGCTGCTGACCGCGCTGGCCGGCGTCGGCGTGACGATGGCCGGTCTGCTGGCGCTCACCGGTTCCTTCGAGATCATCACCACCGCGCCGGTGCTGGCCCTGATGGTCGGCCTCGCGGTCGGCATCGACTACGCGCTGTTCATCCTCTTCCGGCACCGCCGCCACCTGGACGAGGGCCTGGAGCCGGAGGAGGCCGCCGCCCGGGCCACCGCGACCGCCGGCAGCGCCGTCGTCTTCGCCGGCCTGACCGTGGTCGTCGCGCTCGCCGGACTCGCCGTCGCGGGCGTCCCCTTCCTCACCGTGATGGGTCTGGCCGCCTCCGGGGCCGTGGTGGTGGCCGTCCTGGTCGCGATCACGCTGCTGCCCGCCGTGCTGGGCTTCACCGGCCGGGCCATCGACCGGCTGCCGATCTGGAAGCGGGCCCTGACCGCCAACGGCCGCACCACCCTGGGCGAGCGCTGGGGCCGCTTCGTGGTCCGCCGTCCGCTGCCCGTCCTGCTGGTCGCACTGGCCGGGCTGGGCACCCTGGCGGTGCCCGCCGCGAGCCTGGACCTCGGCCTGCCGAGCGGCGGTTCGCAGGCCACCGGGACGGACGCCCGCAAGGCGTACGACCTGGTCGGCGAGAGCTTCGGGCCTGGCTTCAACGCTCCGCTGGTGGTCGTGGTGGACGCCCACGGCGCGCCGCAGCCCGAGCAGGCGGTGCAGGGCGTGGCCGCGAAGCTCCAGACCCTCGACGGCGTCGGCACGCTGCTGCCGCCGACCGTCGACCAGGCGAGCCGCACCGCGCTGGTGACCGTCATCCCGCGGACCGGCCCGGACCACGCGGACACCAAGGCGCTGGTCAACGAGATCCGCGGCCAGAAGGCGGAGCTGAAGGCGGCGACCGGCGCGGACATCGCCGTCACCGGCACCACGGCCGCCAACATCGACGTCTCCACCAAGCTCGGCCAGGCGCTGCCGCCCTTCCTCGCGGTGATCGTCGGGATCGCGGTGGTCCTGCTGGCACTGGCGTTCCGCTCGGTGCTCGTCCCGCTCAAGGCGGTGGCCGGGTTCCTGCTCAGCATCACCGCCTCGCTCGGCGCGGTGGTCGCGGTCTACCAGTGGGGCTGGCTGGACGGGTTGATCGACGTGCCCAAGGTCGGGCCGGTGGTGAGCTTCGTGCCGATCCTGCTGATCGGCGTGCTGTTCGGGCTGGCGATGGACTACGAGCTGTTCCTGGTCTCCGGGATGAAGGAGCAGCACGTCCACGGCGCGGCGCCGCGCGAGGCCGTGGTGGCCGGCGTGCGGAACGGGGCCCGGGTGGTCACCGCGGCCGCGCTGATCATGGTGGCGGTGTTCGGCTCGTTCGTCTTCGGCCACGACCCGATCGTCCAGCCGATCGGCTTCGCCCTCGCGGTGGGTGTGCTGGTGGACGCCTTCGTGGTGCGGATGGCGCTGGTGCCGGCTGCGATGGCGCTGTTCGGCAAGGCCGCCTGGTGGTTCCCGAAGCGGCTGGAGAAGGTCGTGCCGCGGGTGGACATGGAGGGCGAGCAGCTGATCGCCCGGCTGGCGGAGCAGCCGGCCGGGGAACCGGCGAAGGAGCCGACCCGGGTCTGACGGCCCGTACGAGGCGCCCGGCGGGACCGTTCCCGCCGGGCGCACCTGTGTTCACGCCCCGACGTTCACATCGGCGCGGGCAGCCGCTGCTCGAACCAGACCACCTTGCCGGTGCCCAGCCTGGTCGCGCCCCAGCGGTCCGCGCACCGGGCGACTATCTGCAGCCCGCGCCCGCGTTCGTCCTCCGGCCCGGTGCGGCGCGGGCGCGGCAGCAGCGGGCTGTCGTCGCCGACCTCGCAGCGCAGCCGGGTGGTGCGCACCAGGCTCAGGGTGACCGGCCGGGTCGCGTGCTGGACGGCGTTGGTCACCAGCTCGCTGACCATCAGCTCGGTCCCCTCGCTGAGCTCGTCCAGCCCCCAGCGGCGCAGCGTGTGCGCGGCCAGCCGACGGGCCCGGCCCGGTGTCTCGTTGCGCGGCTGGAGGTACCAGTGCGCGACGTCCCCGGCCGGGATGCCGTCGAAGCAGGCGCCGAGCAGCGCGATGTCGTCGCCACGGTCGCCGGGCGGCAGGATCCGCAGCGCCTCCTGGCACAACTGCTCGGGGGACTGCCAGCGGGCGGCGGCGATCCGGGCGCGCAGCACCTCCAGGCCGTCGCTGATCGGGCGGGTGCGGGTCTCCACCAGGCCGTCGGTGAACAACAGCAGCGCCGAGCCGGGCGGTGCGGGCAGCTCGACGGAGTTGAAGTCCACCCCGCCGACGCCGATCGGCGCCCCGGAGTCCAGCTCGACCAGCTCGGCGGTCCCGTCCGGGCGGACCAGCACCGGCGGGACGTGCCCGGCGTTGGCCATCACCACCCGGTTGGCGATCGGGTCGTACACCGCGTAGACGCAGGTGGCCAGGTGCTGTTCACGGCCGAGCCGCTGGGCCTGTTCGTCCAGGTGGTAGAGCACCTCGTGCGGCGGCAGGTCGAGGGCGGCCAGGGTCTGGGCGCTGGTGCGCAGCTGGCCCATGATGGCGGCCGAGGTGAGCGAGTGGCCCATCACGTCGCCCACGATCAGGGCGACCCGGTTGCCGGGCAGCGGGACGGCGTCGTACCAGTCCCCGCCGACCTGCGCGCCGCGCTCACCCGGCAGGTAGCGCTGGGCGATCCGGACGCCGTGCGACTGCGGCAGGCGCAGCGGCAGCATGCTGCGCTGGAGCTCGTTGGCGATCTCCCACTCGCGGGCGTAGCGCAGCGCGGTGTCCACGGCCAGCCCGGCCTGGGTGGCGAGGTGCGCCGCGGTCGCGGTGTCCGCGGCGTCGAAGACCGGGCGGCCGGTGCGTTCGGGAGGGCGGCGGATCAGTATCAGCAGCCCGAGGACGGCCTTGCGGCCGCGCAGCGGCAGGGCGAGGACGGAGGTGCCGGCGGCCAGCCGGGCCACCCCGCGGGTGCCGTACAGCTCGCGCAGCAGTGTCTCGGCGCGCTCGGCGGAGGGCGTGCCGAGGACGGCCGGCTCGGCGGGGCGGCGGCTCAGCAGGGCGTGGGCGAGCGCGCCGCCGCGGGTCACCGGGGTGGCCGGGCCGCCGTCGGCGGTCGAACGGGCGCCGTAGCGGGAGCGGCGCCGGTCGTCCAGGCCGCTCGGGCGGCCGCGTCGGCCGATCCGGGTGCCGGTGCTGTGGTGTATCCGCAGCTCCTCCGGGAAGCCGGGTTCGCGTTCGACGTTGGGCAGCGGGTCGCGCAGGTGGACGACGGCGGCGTCGGCGAGCGTCGGGACCAGTACCCGGCCGATGTTGCGCAGCGTCGCGGCGAGGTCGAGGGCGCTGTTGATCCGCCGGGTCGCCGAGTCGAGGTACGCCAGGCGGTCCGCCATCTCGGTGCGCTCCGGCCGTGCGCCGGCCCGCTTCGCCGGAGCCGGGGCCGTCGTCAGGGCCGGAGCCGAGGGCGAAGCCGGGCTCGACGCCGTCGGGGCCGAGGTCGGGGCCGGGACCTGACGGCGCTGGCCCGGGACGGCGGGCGGCTGCTCCGCCTCGGTCTTGAGCTGGTCGCGCACGGCTGCCTGTCCTGGATTCGGTGTGGTCGGTGAGCTGTTCTGTTGCGCCGGCCGCGGGTGCGGCCGGTCCTGTCCCGGTTCGATCAGCCGACGCGTCGACAGCACAGGAACAGCTGTTCCTCCGGCGGCAGCGAGGTACTGGCCGGTGCGTACGGATGCCCCGAGCACTCCTCGACGGCGAAGCCGGCCGAGACCAGAACCCGCTCCAGATCCTCCCTCAGATACCCACTGATCCGCAGCTCTCTGCCAAGGAACGGAAGCGGAACGTGATCCAGGTCCGCCTCGACCATACCGAGCGCCAGCAGTCCGCCGGGCCGCAGGAGTTCGTGCAGCTGCCCGAGCACGGTCGGGATCTCGTCCTGCGGCAGCAGGATCAGCGAGAAGAACGCGGTGACCGCGGCGAAGCGGCCCCGGCCGTCCGGCCCAAGTTCGGGGGCGTTCCAGACCCGGTCCGCGCGCTCGGTGGCCAGATCGTACAGGTCGATCCGATGGAAGACCGGCGGGAACACGCCCGGGAAGGCGGTCCGCCGGGCCAGCGCGAGCATTCCGTCGGAGAGGTCCGCTCCGGTCACCCGGAGACCGCCCGCGGCCAGCTGCCGGACGGTCGGGTCACCGGTGCCGCAGCCCACGTCCAGCACCGGGGCGCCGGGTTCGAGCCGGGCGAGCAGCAGCCGGCCGCAGGCCAGCTGTCCGTCCTTGGCGGGGAAGGCCTCGCCGTACCCGGCGCCGATGGTGTCGAAGGCGACCGCCTGCAGTGCCCGGGCCGCCCGCCGCCGCCGTACCTCGGGGTCGTCGTCGCCGGCGTCCTCGCCGACGGGGAACGGGTCGGATATCTGTCCGGTCGTCACGTTGCGAGGCACCCTTCCACCCGTGGCCTCCGGTGGCTCCTCCGCGGCCCCGCGGGCCGCTGCCGGTGGCGGTACGTCACGCTCTCCGCACCACACGGACGGACTGCACCCCGATGCGTTCCGGCAGACACTCGTGCGTACTGGCATCTGAGAATATGCGTGATCACTGTGCCATGGGGTCCCTTTCCGGCCAACTCGCCGTTCTTGGGCCGTTGTGGCCGGGGTTGTGGAAGCACGAGGGTGCGGGCAGGGTTGTGCGCGAGACCCTGCACGCCGGACGGCGCGCCAGGGTGACGTCGATGACCTGCGGTTTTGCCGCTCCGCGGGCTGACTATCCGACGTTTATTGAACGTCAATCGGTCCGGTGCACAGTGGAGTCCAGCGCCGGGGAAGCGTTGAGGGCGCTCCCGCAGCCGGGGGGCTGCGGGAGCGCCGACGCGCGGAACGGGGGGAGGTTCTCCGCGGGGGATCGGAGGCCTTACGGCGCGGGGGGAGAGAGGGGCTCGGTGTGCTGCTGGGAGATGAGGTCCGCCACGGGGGAGGCCTCCGGCACACCGAGCCGCGTGAAGATCGCGTGCGCCTCCTGGAGGCAGGCGAGTCCGCGGGCCGGCTGCGCGAGGGCGAGCAACGCCTCGCCCAGAGCGGCGTTGGCCAGGCCCTGGCAGTAGGCGGAGCCCAACTCCTGGCCGATCGCCAGCGACGCACCGGCCGCCTCGGCGGCCTCGGCGTGCTGCCCGGCGACGAGCAGGGCGGAGGCGAGACGGGCCAGGGTGTAGCCCTCCCATAGGGGGTTCTGCTGCGACTGGTACAGCCCGTGCGCCTCCCGCAGGTGCGGGACGGCCTCGATGCCGGAGAGCACCACGCCCAGCTGGTAGAGGGTCTGGGCGAGCAGTGTGTCGTTCTTGGACTCGCGCGCGGCGGCAACGCCTTCGCCGGCCGACCGGATCGCCGTCTCCGTCATGCCGAGCCGGTGCTGCGCCCGGGCTATGTTGCTGACCACCCGCGCCTCAAGGAAGGGGGCGCCGACGGCCTGGCTGGTGGCACGGGCCTGTTCGTAGAACAACAGAGCCTCGGCCGGACGGTTGCCGACGTTCAGCATCACGCCCAGCATGTTGGCCGTGGCGAGGAGCAGGAAGGTCGGCTCGTCCGGGGCCTGGTTCTCCAGACTCCGGCGGAACGACTGTTCGGATCCCTGGAAGTCACTGGTGACGGACTGCAGGGTGCCCAGGGCGACGTGGACCCGGGCGAGTGCGGCGCGGTCGCCGCGGCGCTCCGCCTCGTTTCCGATGGTCTCCAGGATCTGCCGCCCCTGGGGGCCGTGGGTGGGGTCCGGGCCGAGGCCGTACACCAGGATCAGCAGGTCGATCGCCGCGTGCTGCAAGGCGCGCGGACCGGCCGCCGCCGCGGCCGTGGCGCTGAGCAGCAGGGCGCCCTCGGTTCGGAGCCAGTCCTGGGCGGAGCCGCTGGTCGGCAGGCTGATCCCGGCCGAGGAGGGTGTGGTGAGCAGCTCGGGCAGCGGGTCGTCCGGCTCGATGACCTGGGTCGCGTTGTGGACGGTCGGGATCAGCAGGTCGAGCAGCCGCAGCACCGCCCGCTCCTGCTCCCCGGTGTCTCCGATCCGCTCGTTCTGCCGCTGGGCGTAGAGCCGGAGCAGGTCGTGGTAGCGGTAGCGGCCGGGGGTGAAGCACTCCAGCATGTTCGCCTCGACCAGCGCCTCGGCGAGGTCCTCAGCGGTGTACTCGTCCACGCCGAGCAGCGCCGCGGCGGCCGCCAGCGGGATATCGGGGGAGTCGATCAGGGCGAGCAGCCGAAAGGCGCGGGATTCGGGCCCGGACAGCTGTCCGTAGCCGAGTCCGATGGTGGTCTCCACGGCGAGGTTGCCGAGTTGGAGTTCGTCCAGCCGCCGACGCTGGTCCGCTAACCGACGGGCCAGGTCGGAGACGCTCCAGCGCGGGCGGCTGGCCAGCCGGGCGGCGGCGATGCGGACGGCCAGCGGCAGGAAGCCGCAGGCGGTGATCACCTTCATGGCCGCCTCGGGCTCGGCGGCGACCCGCTGCTCGCCGACGATGGCCGAGAACAACGCCAGCGCCTCGTCCGGGGTCAGCTCCTCGACGTCGAACAGCTGGGCGCCGGGAATGCCGGCGAGCCGGGAGCGGCTGGTGGCGAGCACCGCGCAGCCGGAGACGCCCGGGATCAGCGGCCGGATCTGATCGGCGTCGCGCGCGTTGTCGAGCAGGATCAGCATCCGCCGGCTGGCGAGCAGCGAGCGGTAGAGGGCGGCGCGCTGTTCCAGCGAGTCGGGGCTCTCGGCGACGCCGAGCGCATGCAGGAAGTCGCCCAGGACGGCCACCGGGTCGGCGGGTGAGGCGCCGGCTCCGCGCAGGTCGACGTACAGCTGCCCGTCCGGGAACTCGGCGCGGACGCGGTGGGCGACGTGCACGGCGAGAGTGGTCTTGCCGACTCCGCCGATGCCGGCCAGCGAGGTCACCACGACGGCCTGGCCGGTGGCGTTCATCAGGGCCGTCGAGAGGTCGCCCACCAGCTCGGTGCGGCCGCTGAAGTCCGATACATCCGCCGGGAGTTGGGCCGGGGCGGGCGGCGCGGCCGGACCTTCCTTGCGGGCGGCGGGGGCAGCCGTGGCGGGGGGTGCCAGGTCGGGATCGGCGGCGAGGATGCGGGTGTGCATCGCGGACAGGCCCGCGCCCGGTTCGACGCCGAGCTCCTCGATCAGCAGCTTGCGGGTGTCGGTGTAGACGCCGAGTGCCTCGGCCTGGCGGCCGCAGCGGTACAGCGCCAGCATCAGCAGTTCGCGCAGCCGCTCGCGCAGCGGGTGCTCGGCGGTCAGGCTGTTGAGCTCGCCGACGATCTCGGCGTGCAGGCCGATGTCGAGGGCGGCGGCGCACAGCTCCTCCGCGGCGGCCACCTGGCGTTCGGCCAGCCGCAGCCGCTGGGCGTCGGCGTAGGGGCCGGGGACGCCGGTGAGCGGACGGCCGCTGAACAGGTCCAGCGCCTCCACCAGCAGTCGGTGTGCCTGGTGCCGGTCGCCCGAGGTGCGCGCGGCGGTGGCCTCGGCGGAGAGCCGTTCGAAGAGCGTCAGGTCGAGGGCCTCGCCCGGGATGCGCAGCGCGTAGCCGTCGGCGACCGAGACCAGCAGCTCGGCGGGTCGGCGCACCTCGCGCCGGGGCTCGATGACGGAGCGCAGGCGGGAGATGTACGTGCGCAGCGCCGCCACCGCCTGGGCCGGAGGGCGCTCGCCCCAGAGCGCGTCGACCAGGTCCTGCGTGGTGACCGGACGTCCGGAATGCAGCAGAAGGGTCGTCAGAACGGCCTGCTGCTGTGGCGATCCGAGGGAGAGCGGCTTGCCGTCGAGCCAGGCCTGGACCGGACCGAGGACTTGGAAGCGCAGCGCAGGGTCCTGCGGCGTCTCCAGAAACTCCATGAAGTCCCCCGATGGCCTGTGGTGTCGATTCCGTGAAAGGGCGCTCGGCGGTCCGCCGCGGTGGTTCAGCCTAGGCGGACGCCCGACTCTGCCGGACGGCGCCGCACGTCGCACGGTGTTTATCGGACATTTAATCAACTCTACGATACTGTCCGCGCGCCCGCGCCACAGAGGTCGGGCTGAAGACAATTGATGACCGAAAGGCGGCCGCCCAATGGCCAACGACCAGAGCGAGACCCCGGAGCCGTCGGCGCCCCAGAACGTGGCGCAGATCGGCACCCCGGCCGCCGCTGTGGAGGCGGGCGAGGCTGTCGAGGGCGCGGTGGCCGCGTCCTCGAACCCGGCCGAGTACACCGCGCCGACCGACGCGGAGAAGAACGCGTTCGAGAACGCCCCGTTCGGAGACGAGGGGCAGTACATCGAGGAGCCCGCCCGGCCGGCCGGCGGCAAGCCGGGCGGTCCGTACGAGCCGGAGACCCTCGTCGGCGGCAACCCGTAAGCAGCGCCGGCCGAGCGCCCCCGTGCCCCCGTCCGGGCACGGGGGCGCTGGTGGTTATGCGCGCGCCAATTCGTTTGCGGGTGGATAGCGGTGGCCGATTCCCGCACGCGGTGCACGCATGGTGACCGGTGTTATCCGTAACGTGCCCGGCGGTGGGCGCCGGGCGTTCCGGAATTCCGGATTCATCGGGACGATTGCCCGGGTCCGAGCGTTACGGTTTGCGTGGATTTTTCCGCAAATTCCCGGTGCTGATCTCAATCAGCCGAATCGCGGGGCCCGGAGGTCGGGCCGACCTGGTGCGGGTCGGTGGTCCATTCCCGGCCGCCGCTCTCGGGGCGCAGGTAGTGCTCGCCGCCGATGGTGTCCATGTAGATGCCGGTACGTCCGGTCCTCCGGTCGAGGACGAGTTCACCCACGTGCGGCCGGTAGGCCGGGGCGTTTCGCTGTCGGGTGCTCACCGTGCTGCTCCTCGCTCTGGTCGGCGACTGGCCAGCATCTCTAGAGAAGCTAATATCTCTAGAGATGTCAACGGTCGTATCTCCTTACCGGCGACCGCGGGCGCGCCTACGATTTGTCCGAGGCAGAGGGAGCGGCGATGACCGGCAGCAGTGGCGACAAGCAGCCCAAGTACCAACGGATCGCCGAAGCCCTGAAGGCGGCCATCGACACCGGCCGGTACCGCGCGGGCGACCGCCTGCCCGGCGAGAACGACCTCATGGACGAGTACGGCGTGGCCCGGATGACCGCCCGTCAGGCGCTGGGCGTGCTTCAGAGCGAGGGCATCGCCGAGGCGCGCCGCGGCGCCGGGGTGTTCGTCCGGGACTTCCGGCCGCTGCGCCGGCGCGGCATACAGCGGCTGGCACAGGGGCAGTGGGGGTCCGGCCGGTCGATATGGTCGGCGGACATCGACAACCGCAGCCTGGTCGTCGACCAGGTGTCCGTCGCCGAGCAGGGCGCGCCCGAGCACGTGGCCCGGGTGCTCGGGGTCGACCCGGGCGCCCCGATGTGCGTACGGCACCGCCGCTTCGTCCTGGACGGCAAGCCGGTGCTGCTCTCGACCTCCTACCTGCCCGCCGTCCTGGTCGCGGGTACCGCCATCACCCGTGAGGACACCGGCCCCGGCGGCACCTACGCCCGGCTCGCCGAGATCGGCGCCAAGCCGGTGCACTTCCGCGAGGAGGTCCGCTCCCGGATGCCCGGCGCGGAGGAGGCGGCCCGCCTGGAACTGTCCGCCGGCACCCCGGTCATCCTGATCTGCCGCACCGCCTTCGCCGACGAGGGCCAGGTCGTCGAGCTCAACGAGATGATCCTGGACGCCGCCTCCTACGTCCTGGAGTACGACTTCGACGCGTGACCCGGAGGCCGCGCCGACACGGGAACCGCCCCGGCCGCAGGGGCGGCCGGGGCGGTGGAGGAACGCGGGGGGACTACTCCTTGGAGCGGACGCGCAGGCTGGTGATCAGCGGGCCCTCGGTGGTCTCGCGGAAGAAGTCGTTGCCCTTGTCGTCCACGACGATGAAGGCCGGGAAGTCCTCGACCTCGATGCGCCAGACCGCCTCCATGCCGAGCTCGGCGTACTCCAGCACCTCGACCTTCTTGATGCAGTCCTGGGCGAGACGGGCGGCCGGGCCGCCGATCGAGCCGAGGTAGAAGCCACCGTGCGCGGCGCAGGCGTCGGTGACCTGCTTGCTGCGGTTGCCCTTGGCGAGCATGACCATCGAGCCGCCGGCCGCCTGGAACTGGTCGACGTAGGAGTCCATCCGGCCGGCCGTGGTCGGGCCGAAGGAGCCGGAGGCGTAGCCCTCGGGGGTCTTGGCCGGGCCCGCGTAGTAGACCGGGTGGTCCTGGAGGTACTTGGGCATGCCCTCGCCGGCGTCCAGGCGCTCCTTGATCTTGGCGTGGGCGATGTCACGGGCGACCACCAGGGTGCCGGTGAGCGAGAGCCGGGTCTTCACCGGGTACTTGGACAGCTCGGCGCGGATCGCGGACATCGGCTGGTTGAGGTCGACCCGCACCACGCCGGCGTCGCCCGCGGCGGAGCCGCTTACCAGCAGGGCTTCGTCGGTGGTGTCCGGCAGGTACTTCGCCGGGTCGGTCTCCAACTGCTCCAGGAACACGCCCTCGGCGGTGATCTTGCCGAGCGCCTGGCGGTCGGCGGAGCAGGAGACGGCCATCGCGACCGGCAGCGAGGCGCCGTGGCGCGGCAGGCGCACCACGCGCACGTCGTGGCAGAAGTACTTGCCGCCGAACTGGGCGCCGATGCCGATCTTCTGGGTCAGCTCGGTGACCTTGGCCTCCAGCTCCAGGTCGCGGAAGCCGTGACCGGTCTTGGCGTTGCCGGAGGTCGGCAGGTTGTCCAGGTAGTGCGCCGAGGCGTACTTGGCGGTCTTCAGCGCGAACTCGGCGCTGGTGCCGCCGATCACGATGGCCAGGTGGTACGGCGGGCAGGCCGCGGTGCCCAGCGAGCGGATCTTCTGCTCCAGGAACGAGAGCATGCTCGCCTCGTTCAGGATGGCCTTGGTCTCCTGGTACAGGTACGACTTGTTGGCGGAGCCGCCGCCCTTGGCCATGAACAGGAACTTGTACGCGTCGCCGTCGGTGGCGTACAGCTCGATCTGGGCCGGCAGGTTGTTGCCGGTGTTCTTCTCGTCCCACATGGTCACCGGGGCCATCTGGGAGTAGCGCAGGTTGAGCTTGGTGTACGCGTCGTACACGCCGCGCGCGATGGCGGACTCGTCGCCGCCCTCGGTCAGCACGTTCTGGCCGCGCTTGCCCATGACGATCGCGGTGCCGGTGTCCTGGCACATCGGGAGGATGCCGCCGGCCGAGATGTTGACGTTCTTCAGCAGGTCGAGCGCGACGAAGCGGTCGTTGGGGCTGGCCTCCGGGTCGTCCAGGATGCGGCGCAGCTGGGCGAGGTGGGCGGGGCGCAGGTAGTGCGAGATGTCGTGCATCGCCTCGGCCGTCAGCAGCCGAAGCGCCTCGGGCTCGACCTGGAGGAAGGTGCGACCGCCCGCCTCGAAGGTGGAGACACCCTCGGAGGTGAGCTTGCGGTACGGGGTCGGGTCAGCGCCCAGGGGGAGCAGGTCGCTGTACTCGAAGTCTGGCGTGGGAGCCATGGGGGCGGTCCTTAGCTGTCCAGTTGGTCCGGCTGCGTCGGCGAAGCACCATCCAGGGTAGGACCCGGTGGAAGTCGGCATGCGGACAGGTCCGCCTTGCGTGACCGGGCTCACTCGTGCAGGAGTGCGACCCACTAGGCTGGCCCCGTGGAGAACTCGCCGTTGCACGACGACCCGGGGCAGCCGCCGGTGCCGGCGCCCGTACCGATGACCAAACCCGACGCCAAGGCCGAGACCGCGCCGCGGCCGCACGCGCCGGTCGCGGAGGCGGAACTGCGCGTCTCCGACGCCGACCGCGAGAAGGTCGCGGAACTGTTGCGGGACGCCTACGCCGAGGGCCGCCTGGACGCGGACGAGCACGCGGAACGCATCGAGGCCGCCTACGCCGCGAAGACCTTCGGCGACCTCGTGCCGCTGACCCGGGACCTGCCGGCCCGTCCGCTGTCCTTCGAGAAGCAGCCGTTGGACGCCCCGCAGGCGACGCGGCCGCCGCAGCCGCCCGCGCGCCAGGAGTCCCCGACGGTGGTGGCGGTCTTCGGCGGCGCGTCCCGCAAGGGCCGCTGGCGGGTGGGCTCGCACCTGAGCGCCTTCGCCGCGTTCGGCGGGGTGGAGATCGACCTGACCGACGCCGTGTTCGAGTCTCCCGAGGTGGAGATCACGGTGACGGCGATCTTCGGCGGGGTCGAGGTCCGGGTCCCGGAGAACGTGAGCCTGCAGGGATCCGGCGTCGGCATCTTCGGCGGTTTCGACGTCCGGGAGCAGACCGCGGCGGACCCGTACGCTCCGGTTGTCCGGGTCAAGGGCCTTGCGCTGTTCGGCGGTTGCGAGGCCAAGCCGCGCCGGGGCAAGAAGCTGAAGGAGTGGGTGCGCCGCCAACTCGGTGCCGACTGACCGTCGTTGACCTGCGCAGCGCCCGGCCTGGGATCAACTCCCGGTCGGGCGCTCGGCGTTGCGGCCGGTGCACTGCGTAGTCGATTGCGTGCAGTGTGCATGAATCGCGGCCGGGCGGGGTAGTTCCTTCCGCACATCGCTTCTTGGACGGCTGCGCACCGGAGGCGGCCGAGCGGCCGTGCCGGGGTTGGACAGCGGGGGCTCGCAGTCGGCGGGGGAGCGAGGGTTCCCCGTGTCCAGAGCCTCGTCAGGAGTACGGCCGTGCTGCATCCGATCGAGTCCCGCACCACCTCGCCAGTCGCCGCTGCGCAGGTCCTGGAGCGCCGTCCCGGCGTCCGGCCGCAGTCGCAGTCCCCGGGCGGCCCGGCGGGCTCCCCCGCGGGTGAGGACAATCCCTGGCACACCGGTGCTGCGTGTCGGCGGGACGAGGCGGGGCTGTTCTTCGCGCCCTCCAAGGAGCCGACGGCGGCCCGGTTGTCGCGCGAGGAGCAGGCCAAGCAGGTGTGCGCCCGCTGCCCGGTGCTGCTGGAGTGTCGCGAGCACGCGCTGGCCCAGCCGGAGCCGTACGGGGTCTGGGGCGGGCTGACGGCCGCCGAGCGGCGGGTGGTGCTGGCCCGGCGTCGCCGCCGGGAGGCGGAGCTGCGCGAGGCGGCCCGGGTGACGGCGGCCGCGCGGCGCCGGATAGCCGGGTGACGGCGGGTCCGGGAGCGGGAGGGCGGTGCACCGCGGCCCCGGCGGAGGGGGATCCCGCCGGGGCCGCGAAGTGCGCTCTCGTGGAGCTCAGTTGGCGCGGTCGAAGTCGATCGCGCTGTACGCCCGCAGCTTCGAGAGCTTGTGGGTGGAGTTGATCTCGCGGATGGTGCCGCTCTTGGAGCGCATCACCAGGGAGCTGGTGGTGGCGGTCTCCGAGCGGTAGTGCACGCCGCGCAGCAGCTCGCCGTCGGTGATGCCGGTGGCGACGAAGAACACGTTCTCGCCGCTGACCAGGTCGTCCGTGGTGAGCACCCGGTTCAGGTCGTGGCCGGCGTCCAGCGCCTTCTGCCGCTCGGCGTCGTCCTTGGGCCACAGCCGGCCCTGGATCACGCCGCCCATGCACTTCATCGCGCAGGCCGCGATGATGCCCTCCGGGGTGCCGCCGATGCCCATCAGCAGGTCGACGCCGGTGCCCTCGCGGGCGGCCATGATGGCGCCGGCCACGTCGCCGTCCGAGATGAACTTGATCCGGGCGCCCGCCTCGCGGATCTCCCGGACCAGGCCGTCGTGGCGCGGGCGGTCGAGCACGACGACGGTGACGTCCTCGACGGCGCTGCCCTTGGCCTTGGCGACCCGGCGGATGTTGACCGCCGCCGGGGCGGTGATGTCGACGAACTCGGCCGCCTCGGGGCCGGCCACCAGCTTGTCCATGTAGAACACGGCGCTGGGGTCGAACATGGTGCCGCGGTCGGCGACGGCCAGCACGGCCACCGCGTTGTTCATGCCCTTGGCGGTCAGCGTGGTGCCGTCCACCGGGTCGACCGCGACGTCGCACTCGGCGCCGGTGCCGTCGCCGACCCGCTCGCCGTTGTAGAGCATCGGGGCTTCGTCCTTCTCGCCCTCGCCGATGACGACGACGCCGTTCATCGAGACGGTCGAGACGAGGGTGCGCATCGCCTTGACGGCGGCGCCGTCCGCGCCGTTCTTGTCGCCACGTCCGACCCACCGGCCGGCGGCCATCGCGGCCGCCTCGGTGACCCGGACGAGTTCGAGCGCGAGGTTCCGGTCGGGAGCCTCGGGCGCGACCTCCAGGGCACTGGGAAGGTGGTGAGGGTACTGCGTGGTCATCGTCGTTACCTCTCTGTACGCGACGGCCAGTGAGCGCCCGACTACTGCCTGGTCGAACGCCGTGGTGAGGGTTCTGCGATCGTATCTGCCCACGAGATGACTGTCTGTGGCGCGGGTCGCTGCTCTGTGGCGGAAACCGCCGGTTCGTCCCCTTTCACCCGGACGTGGACACCCCTGGTGGACGCCCGGAAATGTGGATGGGTCACCATGTGGGGGTGGCAGCAGACAGCAAGGGCATGAGGGGCCGGCAGACCGTACGGGACATGGTCCTGTCGATGCTGGCGGTCGGTTTCGTCGTCGGGGTCGGGTACCTGTTCCTCCCGCACGGCTCCGGCGGCGACCCGGTGCGCGCGGTCGGGTACAGGGTGGAGGCGGCCTCCGCCAAGCGCGCCGCGCCGTACCCGCTGCTGTCCCCGGAGGGGCTGCCGGGGGAGTGGCGGGCCACCTCGGTCGCCTACCGGCCGGCCGGCCAGAACAACGGCAAGGGCAACGCCTGGCACCTGGGCTTCGTGACCCCCTCCGGCCAGTACGCGGCGGTCGAGCAGAGCGACGTGCCGCGCGACTCCCTGCTGGCCGACTACGTGAAGGGCGCCAAGCCGGACGGCACCTCCGAGGTGGCCGGCCGTACCTGGGACCGGGTGCAGGGCGAGAAGGACCGCGCGCTGGCCGTACAGACCGGCCCCGGAACCGCCCTGCTCACCGGCACCGCCTCCTACGAGGAGCTGGCCGAGCTGGCGCAGGCGCTCAAGTAGCCCGTCCCGCCCCCGCGCACGCCGAAGGGCCCCGCACCGGACGAACCGGTCGGGGCCCTTTCACGCGGGGCGGATCAGACCGTGGTGACGACCTCGTCGTAGGCCAGGCGCGGCGAACGCGGGAACCAGGCGTCCTCGCCCGGCTTGCCGATGTTGACCACGGCCAGTACCGAGTGCTCGCCGTCGCCGAAGAACTCCTTGTTGAGGCCGTCGGCGTCGTAGCCGGTCATCGGGCCGGCGGCCAGGCCGGCCGCGCGCACGCCGATGATGAAGTAGGCGGCCTGCAGGGCGCCGTTCAGCGTGGCGGACTGCTCGCGGACGCTGCGCTCCGAGAAGAACATGTCCTTGGCCTGCGGGAAGTGCGGGAGCTGGGCCGGCAGCTCCTCGTGGAACTCGTTGTCCGCGGCGAGGATGGCGACCAGCGGGGCGGCGGCGGTCTTGGCCTTGTTGCCGTCCGCCATGTGCTGGACGAGGCGCTCGCGGCCCTCGGCCGAGCGGACCAGGACGACGCGCAGCGGCTGCTGGTTGAAGGCGGTCGGGCCGAACTTCACCAGCTCGTAGATGGCCTGGACCTGCTCCTCGGAGACGGGCTCCTCGGTGAAGGTGTTCGCGGTGCGGGCCTCACGGAACAGCAGGTCCTGAGCGGCGGCGTCGAGTACCAGGGCGTCGGTGGTCATGCTTCTGCACCTCATGCGGAAGGGGGTTCGTCGGTATGGCCGGCCGCGGCCGGTCACTTCCTCCAACATAGGTGAAGATTCAACGATTCCCCAAGTGCATGTGACCCGTGTCACTCTCCGCCCGGGGTCGCGCCCTCCTCGGCGGCCAGCGCGGCGTCCAGCCGGGCCCGGGCGCCGTCCAGCCAGCGCTGGCACACCTTCGCCAGCTGCTCGCCGCGCTCCCACAGGGCCAGCGACTCCTCCAGCGACGTCCCGCCGTTCTCCAGCTGCCGGACGACCTCCAGCAGCGCGTCCCGGGCGTGCTCGTAGCCCAGCGCGTCGTCCGGGTTCGGCGCCGCCGCTGCCGCCGCCGCGTCCTGCTGTTCCTGCTGCTCTGCCATGCGTGCCAGCGTAGGGGGTGGGACGGACAGCGCCACCCCCGCCGGCGCCGTCCCCGCGGCCGCTATCGCCCGTCGGCCACCGTGACGTCGAAGCCGCCGCCCGCCACCCGGGCGTGCAGCCCCTCGCCGGGCGCGACCTGCGCCGGGTCGGTCACCACCGTGCCGTCCGTCCGCCGGAGCACCGCGTAGCCGCGCTCCAGGGTGGCCGCCGGGGAGAGGGCCACCACCCGGGCCAGGGTGTGCCCGAGGTCGCTCTGCGCGTGGTCCAGCCGCTGCCGCAGGGTGCGCCGGACCCGCTCCAGCAGGCCGTCCACCTCCTGTCCGCGCCCGTCCAGCATCCGGTGCGGGGCGGCCAGCGCCGGGCGGCTGCGCACCCCGTCCAGCCCGTGCTGCTCGCGCTCGATCCGGGACAGCACGTGCCGGCGGGCGCGGTCGCGCAGCTGGCGGATCCTGGCCAGCTCCTCGCCGACGTCCGGAACCACCCGTTTGGCCGCGTCGGTCGGGGTGGAAGCGCGCAGGTCGGCCACGAAGTCCAGCAGCGGCTGGTCCGGCTCGTGCCCGATCGCGCTCACCACCGGCGTACGGGCGGCCGCGACCAGCCGCACCAGGCCCTCGTCCGAGAACGGCAGCAGGTCCTCCACGCTGCCGCCGCCGCGGGCCACGACGATCACGTCCACCTCGGGGTGCTCGTCCAGCTCCCGCACGGCCGCGCTCACCCGCTCCACCGCGCTGACCCCCTGCACCGGGACGTTGCGCACCTCGAAGCGGACGGCCGGCCAGCGCCGCCGGGCGTTCTCCAGCACGTCCCGTTCGGCCGCCGAGCCGCGTCCGGTCACCAGCCCGACGCACTGCGGCAGGAACGGCAGCGGCTTCTTGCGCTCGGCCGCGAACAGGCCCTCCCCGGCGAGCCGCCGCTTCAGCTGCTCCAGCCGGGCCAGCAGCTCGCCGAGGCCCACCGGGCGGATCTCCGAGGCGCGCATCGACAGCTGTCCGCGGGCCGCGTACCACTCCGGCTTGGCGTGCACGACGACCCGCGCGCCCTCCTGCACCACGTCCGCGACCTGGTCGAACACCGAGCGGAAGCAGGTCACCGTGAGCGACACGTCGGCCTGCGGGTCGCGCAGGGTCAGGAACACCACGCCCGCGCCGGGGCGGCGGCTGAGCTGGGTGATCTGCCCCTCCACCCAGACCGCGCCGAGCCGGTCGATCCAGCCGCCGATCAGCGCGGAGACCTTGCCGACCGGGAGCGGCGATTCGGGTGAGCTGGTGTTGGCCATGCGTACGAGGCTAGCGGCGCCCGCCGACACGGCCGAGACCGCCGCGGGCGTCGCCCTGGACGGCGAGCACCACCAGGCCGACCACCAGCCAGACCAGCCCGACGAGCTGCGCGGTGGCCGCGGCCTCGTACACCACCGCCCCGATCACCGCGATGCCCAGCACCGGCACGACCAGGTGCCGGAGCCACCGCCGCGAACCGTGCCGCACCACGTACCAGCCGATCACCGAGGCGTGCAGCAGCGCGAAGGCGGTCAGAGCGCCCACGTTCACCACCGAGGTGAGCTGGTCCAGCCCGTTGTCCCGGTCGGCCGCCCAGACCGCCGTCACCATCGTGATCACCGCGGCCGTCAGCAGCGCCCGGCGCGGCACCGCGCTGGCCGGGTCGACCGAGCCGAGGAAGCGCGGCAGCCGCCCGGCCCGGCCCATCGCGAAGACCAGCCGCCCGGCCGCCGCCTGCCCGGCCAGGGCCGCGAAGGCCGCGCCGATCGCCTTGCCGGCCGCCACCAGCACGTGCAACCAGTGCCCGACGCCGCTCTCCACGGTGTCGTAGAAGGCCGAGCCCTGCGCCGCCGGGTCGGCGGCCAACTGCTGCGGGGCCGTCGGCTCCAGCAGGGCCGCCAGGTAGGTCTGGACGACGAACAGCACGCCGGCCAGGGCCAGGCACCAGAGCACCGCCCGGGCCACCGCCGCCGAGGCGCCGACCGCCTCCTCCACGAAGGTGGCGATCGCGTCGAAGCCCAGGTAGGAGAGCACCGCGACGGACACCGCCGAGACCACCGCGGTCAGCGAGAAGTCCCCGACGGCGGTGAACGGGGTGTCCCAGCCGCGCCGGGCGCCGCCCTGGACCAGTGCCACCACGGCCGCGGCCACGAACACCACCAGCACCACGATCTCCATCGCGAGCACCGCGAAGCCGACCGCCGCCGCCGTCCGCACCCCGGCCAGGTTGAGCCCGGTGGTCACGATCACCGCGAGCGCCGTCCAGACCCAGCGCGAGACGTCGGGCACCAGGGAGTTCAGCGCGATCCCGGAGAACAGGTAGGCCACCGCGGGGATCAGCAGGTAGTCGAGCATCGCCATCCACCCGGCGACGAAGCCCGGGCCCTCGCCCAGCCCGGCCCGCGCGTAGGCGAACACCGAGCCGGTCTGCGGCACCGCGCGCACCATCTGGGCGTACGAGAAGGCGGTGAAGCCCATCGCCACCGTCGCGGCCAGGTACACCGTGGCGACGGCGCCGTGGCTCTTGGCGTCCAGCACGCCGAACACGCCGACCGGGGCCATCGGGGCGATGAACAGCAGCCCGTAGACCATCAGATCGCGGACGCCCAGGCTGCGGCGCAGACCGCTCGGCGTCGCCTGCTCGCTCACAGAGCTCATAGACACCATATTTTGAGCGCTGTCGACCTGGTCTGCACGGAAAGTGTCCGCCGTCAGGGGGCTTCCGTCGGGAGGCGCCGACAGGGCGGGCGACGGCTGCGGCCGCCCGTACGATGGAGCCATGTCCAAGACCGCGCAGCGCCGTGTCCTGCTCGCCGCCCCCCGGGGCTACTGTGCGGGAGTCGACCGCGCCGTAATCGCCGTGGAGAAGGCCCTGGAGCAGTACGGGGCACCCATCTACGTCCGCAAGCAGATCGTCCACAACAAGTACGTGGTGCAGACCCTGGAGAAGAAGGGCGCGATCTTCGTCGACGAGACGGAGGAGGTGCCCGAGGGCTCGATCGTCGTCTTCTCCGCGCACGGCGTCGCCCCGGCCGTCCACGACGAGGCGCGGGCCGGCAAGCTCGCCACCGTCGACGCCACCTGCCCGCTGGTCACCAAGGTGCACAAGGAGGCCGTGCGCTTCGCCGACGAGGGCTTCGACATCCTGCTGGTGGGCCACGAGGGCCACGAGGAGGTCATCGGCACCATGGGCGAGGCCCCGGACCGGATCCACCTGGTGGACGGTGCCGAGGACGTCGCCAACGTGCAGGTCCGGGACGAGTCCAAGGTCGTCTGGCTGTCCCAGACCACCCTGTCCGTGGACGAGACCATGGCCACCGTCGGCGAGCTGAAGAAGCGCTTCCCGGAGCTGGTCAGCCCGCCCAGCGACGACATCTGCTACGCCACCCAGAACCGCCAGGTCGCGGTCAAGCAGCTGGCTCCGGAGACCGACCTGCTGATCGTGGTCGGCTCCAAGAACTCCTCCAACTCCGTCCGCCTGGTCGAGGTCGGCCTGGAGTACGGAGCGAAGGCCGCCCACCTGGTGGACTTCGCCGAGGAGATCCGCGAGGAGTGGCTGGAGGGCGTCACCACGGTCGGCCTGACGAGCGGCGCCTCGGTGCCGGAGATCCTGGTCGACGGCGTGCTGGAGTTCCTGGCCGCACGCGGTTACGACACGGTCGAGACGGTCAAGACCGCCGAGGAGCACCTGACCTTCTCGCTGCCCAAGGAGCTGCGCCGCGACCTGCGCGCCGAGGCGGCGGGCAAGCTCTGACGCCGCCCGGAAGGCCCGGTACCCCGTGGGGGTGCCGGGCCTTCTGCCGTGCGGCTGCCTGCTGTGCGCGCCCGGGCGCACTCTCGTAGTTTTGTGCACAGGCTGTGGACAATCACCGGCCGTGGACGAGGGGTCCACGGCCGACGGCGGAGGGCGGACGAGATGACTGCGGTATTCGGCGTGGACATCGGCGGCTCGGGGATCAAGGGCGCGCCCGTCGACCTCGCCCGGGGCGTGCTCGCCGAGGAGCGCCACAAGGTGCTCACCCCGCAGCCGTCCGCCCCCGAGGCCGTGGTCGCCGCCGTCTGCGAGGTGGTCCGGCACTTCGACCACCAGGGCCCGGTCGGGCTGACCTTCCCCGGCGTGGTGGTCGAGGGCCGTACCAGAACGGCGGCCAACGTGGACAAGGGCTGGATCGGGCTGGACGCGGCGGGCCTCTTCCGCCAGGCACTGGGGATGCCCGCGACCGTCCTGAACGACGCGGACGCGGCCGGGCTGGCCGAGCTGACGCACGGCGCCGGGCGGGGCGAGTCGGGCGTGGTCCTGGTGCTCACCTTCGGCACCGGCATCGGCAGCGCCCTGTTCGTGGACGGCACGCTGATGCCCAACACCGAGCTGGGCCACCTGGAGCTGCGCGGCAAGGACGCCGAGCGCCGGGCATCCTCGGCCGCCAAGGAGCGACACGGGCTGAACTGGGAGCAGTGGGCCGGGCGGGTCGACGAGTACCTGGACCTGGTGGAGATGCTGTTCTCGCCGCAGCTGGTCGTGATCGGCGGCGGGGTGAGCCGCAAGCACGAGAGGTTCCTGCCGCTGTTGAAGCACCGCGAGGCACGGGTGGTGCCGGCGGAGCTGCGCAACGACGCGGGAATCGTCGGAGCCGCCATGGCGGCGGCTCGGACGGAGGGCTGAGGGCCGGCCTCGGCGGGAGCGGCCTCAGCGGGAGCGGTGGATCCGGCGCTGGGCGACGAACCGGGCGAGCACGATCAGCGCCGCCAACCCGGTGCCGGAGAACAGCCAGCCGGCCCGCAGCGCCAGCCCGGTCGCCAGCGACACCAGCTGGGCGGCGACGCCCGAGGAGTTCACCGGTTCCAGCAGCAGCAGTGCGAGGGCGAAGGCGATCGGCCCGCTGATCGGTGCGGCCAGCAGGTCCGCGTAGCGCACCCGGACGGCCAGCTGGAAGCAGACCACCAGGTAGCCGAGGCCGAACAGCCAGCCCAGGCCGCCGAAGAGCAGCCGGTCCACGCCCGCCACCGCGAGCGTCGCCAGGACGGCGACCACCCCGGTGCCGACGGCCGTCAGCCGGGTCGGCCGACCGGTGCGCCGCCGCCCGTACAGCTGCTCGTCGCCGCGCCCGCGCAGCGGCAGACGCAGGCGCAGCCGGGGGCCGGCGGGGCGGGAGGTGGCGGGCGGGCGGGCCACCGGGCGCTGCCGGGAGCCTGGGGCTCCGGCGCTCTCGGGAGGCCGGCCTGGACCGGGGACGGTGGCTGCGGCCGCGCCGGTCGGCGGACGGCGTCTGGGCCCTGGCGGCTGGGTACGGATGCTCTGCTCCACCCGCCCAACGTACGGTCCGATCATCGCCACACTGTGTAATGGACCGTTCAGGTCTTGCCCCGTGTCTTCGGACGGAGCAGTGATGTGATCGTCACTCAGGTGCGCCGACCTGCGCGGCCGGGCCGGCGCGCGGTGATCACCGGATCCGTCCACGGGTCTCTTCACAGGGGAACAGCATGACCGATTTCACGTTCGAACGCCTCGACCACGTCCGGCTCGACATCCCGGCCGGCGCCGGGGACGAGGGCCGCGCGTTCCGGTCCGGCGTGCTCGGTACGGCCGATCCGGCGAAGCCGCCGGTGCCGTGAGGCAGTGCGGGGGCTGCCCGTAGACTTGGGGGTCGGCCCGTACGGTGCCGACCCAACTCCTCCAAGCCCACGGGACTGCGCTTCATGTCGCTCACGATCGGAATCGTCGGCCTGCCGAACGTCGGCAAGTCGACCCTGTTCAACGCCCTGACCAAGAACGACGTGCTGGCGGCCAACTACCCGTTCGCCACCATCGAGCCGAACGTCGGCGTGGTCGGTGTCCCGGACGAGCGGCTGGCCAAGCTCGCCGAGATCTTCGGCTCCCAGCGGATCCTCCCGGCCACCGTCGACTTCGTCGACATCGCCGGCATCGTGCGCGGCGCCAGCGAGGGCGAGGGCCTGGGCAACAAGTTCCTCGCCAACATCCGCGAGTCGGACGCGATCTGCCAGGTCGTGCGCGCCTTCACCGACCCGGACGTGGTGCACGTGGACGGCAAGGTGTCGCCCAAGGACGACATCGAGACCATCCACACCGAGCTGATCCTGGCCGACCTCCAGACCATCGAGAAGGTCCTGCCGCGGCTCCAGAAGGAGGCGCGCCTCAAGAAGGACACCGCCCCCGTGCTGGCCGCCGCCGAGGCCGCGCAGGCGATCCTGGAGACCGGCAAGACCCTCTTCGAGGCCGGCTTCGACACCACCCCGATCCGCGACCTCCACCTGTTGACCGCCAAGCCCTTCCTCTACGTCTTCAACGTGGACGAGGCCGAGCTGGCCGACGAGGACTTCAAGGACGCCCAGCGCGAGCTGGTCGCCCCGGCCGAGGCGATCTTCCTGAACGCCAAGATCGAGTCCGAGCTGATCGAGCTGGACGACGCCGAGGCCCTGGAGCTCCTCCAGTCCATGGGCCAGGAAGAGCCCGGCCTCGCCACCCTCGCCCGGGTCGGCTTCGACACCCTCGGCCTCCAGACCTACCTGACGGCCGGCCCCAAGGAAGCCCGCGCCTGGACCATCAAGAAGGGCGCCACCGCCCCCGAGGCCGCCGGAGTCATCCACACCGACTTCCAGAAGGGCTTCATCAAGGCCGAGGTGATCTCCTTCGCCGACCTGGTCGAGACCGGCTCCATCGCCGACGCCCGGGCCAAGGGCAAGGCCCGCATCGAGGGCAAGGAGTACGTCATGCAGGACGGCGACGTGGTGGAGTTCCGCTTCAACGTCTGAGCCTTGACCGCCTTGAGCTAGATCGATCTGCCGAATGCGCAGGCCGGACGGGGCTCGCCTCTCGTGGGGGCGAGCCCCGTTTTCTCTTCCGTGCCGGCTCGGTGCCGAGTTCGTGCGACGGATGCCGGAGCGGTTCGCGTTGTCGCCCGCCCTGCGGCCGCATCTGCCGGCCGCCGGATCGGCTCCGGCCGGGGTGGCGGCGCCGACCGCGCCGTCCACGGCCGCGTTGCTCCGCGGCATCTGCGCCGCGGCCGACCCCGGCCGTACCGACCGGCTCTTTCCCGGTGACGTCGCCGGACACCGCCCGGGCGCCTCGCTCGGTCTCGCGTACGGCGCACCGGGAGTCCTCCTGGCCCAACTGGCTGCCGGCGCCGAGCCGTCCGCCGAGTACGTGGAGTGGCCGGCGAGGAGTGCGAGCCGTGCTCCGTCCGACGGCCCCCGCGGGCTCTACGACGGACTCGCCGGTTCCGCGTGGCTCCTGCACAGGCAGGGCCACGCGGAGGCGGCGAACCTCATCGACCGGATCCTGGCCGGACCGTTCCCGGCGTCACCCGGCCTGTTCGGCGGGCTGACGGGCATCGCGCACCTGTTCCTGGACGCGAACCTGAAGGACGAAGGCCTCCGCCTGGCCGAGCGTGTCCGTGAACTGGTCGGCAGGCCGGGGTTGTTGGACCGCCCCGGGCTGATGAACGGCTGGTCGGGCCCCGCCGTGCTCTTCGCGCGCTGCGCCGAGGCCACCGGTGACGTCGAATGGGCACAGGCCGCCGAACAGGCGGTGCGATGCGATCTGCGCTTCGCCCGCGACCTGGACGGCATGCTCCAGATGCACAGCTCCAACCGCCTGCTGCCCTACCTGGCCGAGGGCTCCGGCGGTGTCGCCCTGGCGGCCCTGGCGCTGCTTGCGGCGCAGGCCGAGGCGGTGGACGCCGATGCGATCGTGGCGGGCGCCAGCGCCGGTGCGGTTCGACTCGTCATCCAGGGAGGGCTGTTCAGTGGTCGTGCCGGACTCGCATACGTGCTCTCCCATGCCCTCCTGCGTCTACCTGACCGGCGAGGCGAGCTCGACGACCACCTCCGGGCCCTGGCTCTCCACGTCGCGCCGCACGACGGCGCCCTGGTGCTGTACGGAGATCAACTGGTCCGTTTTTCGACGGACCTGGCGACCGGCTCCGCCGGCGCGATCATCGCGCTGAAAGCCGCCCGGACTCCCGGTAGCTGCCTGCTCCCCGGCGGCCACTCCACCCAGGGATGGCCGCCGGCCGGAAGGACCGCCACCGGTGACCCGACCGGACTCGACCGGGTGACTTCGCATGCCGAACGTTCTCGCTCTGCAGGAGCCGGACGAGGAGATCGTGGTTGAGGCCCCGGTCAGCACCGTGAGCGTCGTCGTGTGCCACTGACTCACGGATAATTGAGCAAGACCCGTTCCAAAGAAGCGAGTTCGGGGAGGCCGCGGTCAGTGCGGCCTCCCCGGCTCCTTCCGACTTACGCTCCGATGGAGGACAGCAAACGTGTCCGCGCCTTCCAGCCCTCTCGCCGTCTCGACGAGCATGCGGCGGCTGTTCGCCGCCGAGGTCCGGGCCTACCCCGGCAGAGTGGCGGGCGCGGCCCTGGCATGCGCCGTGACGGCCGCCGGACTGGGCGCCGGCGCACTGCTCTTCATCGGGGCCAGCCTCCCGGAGTACCAGAAGAACTCCGTGGCCTGGGCCGCCGCGCAGGACGCGCGGAACCTCCTGTCGCTCCTGATGTCCATGCTGCTGATGTGCGCGGTGATGGTCATCGGATCCACCGTCTCCCTGTGGACGGGGCAACGGCTCTCCCAGTTCGCCGTGCTGCGCGCCCTGGGAGTCACCGCGAACCGGTTGCGTGGTCTTGTCGCCTTCGACGTCGCGCGGCTCGGCCTGGTGTCGGCGGCGGTGGGCGCGGCCGTGGGCATGGTTCCGCTGGCGGAACTCGGCCGGAGCGTTCTCCTCGACCACCGGCTGTTCCCGGCGGAGGCCTCGCTCCCTGCCGCGGACCAGACGGTGTGGACGGCGGTGGCCGTCTGCCTCACCACGGCCGGTGTGGGGGTGCTCGCGGCTCTGGCGAGCGTGCTCGCCGCGGGACGGGTGAGCCCCGGCACCCTGTTGCGGGACGCGGAGCTGTCCGTGGCCTCCTCCCGGAGCACGGCGCGCCTGGTGACCGGCCTGGTGCTGCTGGTGACCATGTGTGCCCCGCTGCTGTTCGTCATGGCGTTCATGGACCTGCCGGCGACGCTCCGCGCCGCGATGGCCCCCGGTGTCGCGCTGGTGGTGATCCCCGTACTGGCCGTGCTGGCCCCCTGGATCGTGCCGCCGCTGGTCCGTCCGGCCACCGTGGTGATGCGCCTGCTCGACCGCCGGGTGGGCCGCATCGCGGCCGTGGGCCTGCGGGCCGCACCCGCGCGGACGACGGCGATGGCGGTGCCGGTGCTCCTGTCGGTGGGCATCGCCGTGTCGCTGCTCGGGGCCGGGGCCACCATGGGGCAGGCGAAGCACCGGCAGGCCGAGGAGGGCCTGCGCGCGGTGGCGGTCGTCACGGCCGAACCCGGGGCCCGGCTCCCGGTCGAGGCGCCTGCGGTCTCCGGCGGGAGGGCGGTCCCGCTGGTGGCGACCGAGGTCACGGCTCCGCCCACCTGGTACGACAACCAACCGGTGGCCACCGGCGCGTGGGGGGTCGACGGCGGCCCCCTGGCCGAGGTCCTGGACCTCAAGGTGCGGGAAGGCCGCATCTCCGACGTGCGGCAGGGCACCTTCGCCGCCGGTGCCATGCAGGCCGACGGACACCACTGGCGCCTGGGCCAGGAGGTGAGGTTCGCCATGGCGGACGGCTCCTCGCAGACGCTGACCCTGGCTGCCGTCTACGAACGGGACCTGGCCTTTCCGGAGTTGGTGATTCCGCGGTCGACGGCACTGGAACACACGCCGTCCGCCTACGCCGACCGGATCCTGCTCACCGGCTCGGCGGACGGCTGGCCGCGCGCGCAGGGCCAGAAGGTCGCCTCCCGCGCCGACCACCTCGCCGACCTCAGCCAGCGCAACGCCGCCGACGACCTGGCCTCCCGGCTCATCGTGGCCGTCGTCGCGGGCTATGCGCTGCTGGCCGCCGCCAACACCAGCTCCCTCGCCCAGCGCGACCGGCGGGCGCAGCGAGCGCACCTGCGGGCCCTGGGCCTCGGCCGGTTCCAGATGCTGCGCTGCGTGGTGTACGAGGCCGCGGGGGCGACGGTCGTCGGTGTGGCCCTTGCCGCCGTCACGGCGATCGCCTGCCTGGTCCCCCTGGCCCTGGTCCTGGGCACCGGTGCGATGCCGGCCTTCGACGTCCCCTGGACCGTGGGCGTGACCGTCGCCGCGGCTCTGGCGGTGGCCGTCCCCTCGACCATGACGGCGCATCCGATGTCCGACGTCCAGCGGCAGTTCGCGAGGATGATGACATGATCGGGGCGTCGACAGCACGGGCGCACGACCCGAAGCGGGGCCTGGGCTGGTAGTTCTGGCTGTTGTTCTTCGGTGAGTCGGCCTCCGCCGTGGGCACGGCGGCCTCGGTCATCGCCCTCCCCGTGATCTCCTTCCAGCACAGCGGAGACGTCCGGCAGGCCGGGCACGCCCGCCGCGTTCGGCCGCTGCGTTCTGCCGCTGCGGGCCCCGGCCGGGTGCGCCCGGACGCTGTGGACGGACTCGACGGCCGGGCGCGTACGCGGACCGTCCGGGCCCGTACCGGTACGGGCCCGGACGGTCCGGTGTTCCGGGGGTCAGCCGATGGTGACGGTGAGCAGACCGTCGGGGGCGGCGGTGACGGTGACACCGGTGAGGGTGTCGGCGTGGGCGTCCGGGTGGTGGGGGAGGGCGCGCGGGCCGATGCCGATGACCCGGGTGCCGGCGGCCCGTGCGGCGGCGATGCCGGCGCCGGAGTCCTCGAAGGCGAGGCAGTCGGTGGGGGCGAAGCCGAGGGCGGCGGCGCCCTTGAGGAAGCCCTCGGGGTCGGGCTTGCTGGCGCCCACCGACTCGGCGGTGACCAGGACGGGCGGCAGCGGGAGGCCGGCGGCGGCCATCCGGACCCGGGCGAGCGCCTGGTCGGCGGAGGTGACCAGGGCGTACGGGAGGCCGGCCAGCGAGGCGAGGAAGGCGGCGGCGCCGGGCACCGGGACGACGCCCTCGGTGTCGGCGCGCTCCTTGTCGAGCATCCGCGCGTTGTCGGCCAGGTTGAGCTCGACCGGGCGCTCGGGCAGCAGGGCGGCCATGGTGGCATGGCCCTGGCGGCCGTGCGCGACGGCGAGCACCTCGGCGGGGTCGAGGCCGTGCCGCTCGGCCCAGTGGCTCCACCAGCGCTCGATCACGGCGTCGGAGTTGACCAGGGTGCCGTCCATGTCCAGGAGGACGGCGCGGGCGGTCAGCCGGACGGGGGCAGCGGGCATGGGACGGCTCCTCGGTGAGTGCGGCGGCGGGCGAGCCGGAGAAGGCGAGCTCTTTGTTTCTTAATGATACAAAAGATCAGCCGAGCAGGTGGGCGTTGACCGCGCGGGCCTCCTCGGCCGGCTCCGACAGCTCCACCACTTCGACCCCGGCCGCCGCCAGCAGCGCGGTGCCCTGGCAGTCGGTGACGAACAGGTCCGGCTCGCGCCAGGCGACCACCACCCGCGGCACGCCCGCCGCGACGAGCAGCCGGGCGCACGGCACCGGCCGTGAGGCGCGCTGCCCGCAGGGCTCCAGCGAGCTGTAGACGGTCGCCCCGCGCAGCCGCGGGTCGCCCGCCGGGAGCTTGGCCAGGGCCGCCTCCTCGGCGTGGTCGTGCGGGTCCGCCTCCCGGCTGTAGCCCTCCGCCAGCACCGCGCCGTCGGCGCCGACGATCACCGCGCCGACCGAGAAGGCCGTCTCGGAGGGCGGGCAGCGGCGGGAGAGTTCGACGGCCCGGCGCAGGTGGTCGAGGTCGGTGGACGCGGGCTGAGTCACGGCGCGGGCTCCTTCGGGGCGTACCTGAGCAGGACGACGTCGCCCACGGTACGTGCCTCCAGCAGCCGCATCCGCCGGGCCGGGCCGCCCGGGAACGCGGCCGGGCGGACGAACCGGGGCGCCTCGGCCTGGCCGACCAGCAGCGGGGCGACGGCCAGGTGGAGCTCGTCCGCCAGGCCCCCGGCCAGGAACTGGGTGTGCACGCCCCCGCCGCCCTCGACCATCAGTCGGCGCACCCCGCGGGCGCCCAGGTCGTCCAGCACCGCCCCGAGGTCCACCGCGCCGCCCAGTGCGACCACCTCGGCCAGCCCGTCCAGCCGGGGGCGCAGCACCGCCGCGCCGGCGTCCGTGGTGTAGGCGAGTCTTTCGCCGCCGGTGTGCCAGAACCGCAGGCCGGCGTCGAGTTCGCCGCTCGCGCTGAGCGTCACCTTCAGTGGGTACTCGGGCCGGCCGGCCGCCAGCCGGGCGGTGCGGCGTCCGGGATCGTTGACCAGCAGCCGGGGGTTGTCGGCGCGCAGCGTGTTGCCGCCGACCAGGATCGCGTCGGCGGCGGCGCGCTCCTCGTCGACCCGGTCGAAGTCGGCGGCGTTGGAGAGCAGCAGCCGGTCGGGGGAAGCGTCGTCGAGGTGGCCGTCGAGCGAGACGGCTGCGCTCAGCAGGACGTAGGGGC
The DNA here is from genome assembly GCF_040683915.1 of Kitasatospora sp. NPDC093102. Lineage (NCBI taxonomy): Bacteria > Bacillati > Actinomycetota > Actinomycetes > Kitasatosporales > Streptomycetaceae > Kitasatospora > Kitasatospora sp. NPDC093102. The sequence goes on from NZ_JBFBFA010000003.1 coordinate 79,013, forward strand.
GCGGGCCGGGCATGGGCGGGGACCGTTCTGTCGGGGGCGCCTCCACGGTACGGCGGCCGGGTGCGGCCCGGGTCCGCTCTGGTCGGAATGTGAGACGTATCTTCTCGGGATACGGGACGGCGAGTAGCGTCGGGGGCATCGCGGAGCACCGCGCCGACCACGCCCAGGGGGACCTCATGACCGGACCGCAGCCCGCCGCCGTCTACACCCACGGCCATCAGGAGGCCGTGCTGCGCTCGCACCGCTCCCGCACGGCCGCCGACTCGGCCGGCTACCTGCTGCCCGAACTGAGGCCCGGGCAGGCCCTGTTGGACGTCGGCTGCGGGCCCGGCACGATCACCGCGGACCTGGCCGGGCTGGTCGGCCCGCAGGGGCGGGTGGTCGCGGTGGACACCTCGGCCGAGGTGCTGGAGCAGGCCGCCGGGTACGCCGCCGGGCGGGGCCTGTCCCATGTCGTGTTCGAGCGCGCCGACGTGCACCGACTGCCGTACCGGGACGGCGAGTTCGACGTGGTGCACGCCCATCAGGTGCTCCAGCACGTGGCCGACCCGGTGGCCGCGCTGCGCGAGCTGCGGCGGGTGACGGCGCCGGGCGGCGTGGTCGCGGTCCGGGACGTCGACTACGCCTCGATGACCTGGTTCCCGGAGGTGCCCGCGCTGGACCGGTGGCTGGAGCTGTACCGGCGGACCGCCCGCGCCAACGGCGGCGAGCCGGACGCCGGACGGCGGCTGCTGTCCTGGGCCCGCGCGGCCGGCTTCACCGAGGTCACCGCGAGCGCCACCACCTGGACGTACGCGACGCCCGAGCAGCGCGCCTGGTGGGGCGGGATGTGGGCGGACCGGGTCACGGGCACCGCGCTGGGCCGGACGGCGGTCGAGCTGGGCTTCGCGGACCGGGGCGAGCTGGGGCGGATCGCGGACGGCTGGCGGGAGTGGAGCGCCGCCGGGGACGGCTGGTTCTCGATGCTGCACGGCGAGGTCCTGGCCCGCGGCTGAGCCGGCGGAGGGCGGGCCGGGCCGGGCGGGCAGGTGTTCGGAAAGATCGGGTAAAGTCGCGCGACCGTTCAGATCGGGTCCGTTCGGGTCCGAGCCATGGTGCCGAGCGCCGAGCCGATGCCCGTTCCGGCGGGTTGGGGGAGTCCACGTGTCCAAGCCTGAGTCCGAGCTGCCCGCCCCGGGGCCGGAGTCGTCCGCGGCTGCGGGGGTCGGCGCGGAGGCGGACGCGGGTACGAAGGCGGACACGGGTACGGACCCGGCGCAGACGCCGGCGGTCGGCCAGGACCCCCGGGTGGGCTTCCGCAAGGACACCGCCGAGCCCGCCCCGCCCACCCCCGCCGACCCCTGGGCCGCCCCCGACCTCTCCGCCGGTCCGCCCGCCGCCACGGCCCCGCAGGCCGTCCCGCCGTCGGCCGCCCCGCCCCAGCCGCCGCACCCGCTGCCCGCCGGCGGCTGGGCCTCCGTCACCCCCTCCGCCCAGTCCGGCTTCCAGCCCGGCCACCCGTACGCCCCGGCCCCGGCCGCCGCCCCCGGATTCGTTCCCGGGTTCGTTCCCGGGTTCGTCCCCGGACCCGCCCCCACCAACGGCTTCGCCGTCGCCTCCCTGGTCACCGGCCTGCTTCTGGTGGCCCCGGTGGCCCTGGTGTTCGGCATCCTCGCGCTGGTCCAGATCAACCGCCGCAAGGAGCGCGGCTCCGGGATCGCGGTGACCGGCCTGGTGCTCGGCACGATCGGCACGGTGCTGCTGTCGCTCGCGCTCGGCGCGGCCGACTTCAGCTCGGCGCGGGCCGGTCGCTACGGCCAAGCCCCGAAGGCGCCGGCCGGCTCGGTGCACTGGTCCGCCCTCAAGGCCGGCGACTGCTACGACTCCCCCGAGGGCGGTTCCACCGTGGGCGGGGACGGCGACGAGACGGTGTACTGGGTGCACCGGGTGGCCTGCGCCGAGCCGCACCACGGCGAGGTGGCGGGCACCGCCGAACTCCCGGACGGCAACGGCCCCTACCCGGGCGAGAACGAGGTCCGCCAGTCGGCCGACCGGCTCTGCCGCACGGTGCTGGACGGCTACGCGCTCGACCAGTGGGCCGTCCCGGACGGCATGGACGACGTCTACCTCTACCCGACCGCGAAGAACTGGGCGTCCGGCGCACGGTACGTCACCTGCGCCTTCGAGGACCGCGACGACCGGCACCGGGGAACGGTCCGCACCGACCGGAGCCGCCTGACCGCACCCCAGCTGGCCTACCTGGAGGCCGTCCGGAGCTTCAACGACGTCTACCTGGACCCGCCGGACGGGGACGTCTCCGGGGCCGAGGCCGAGTACCGGGCCTGGGCCCGGCGGATGGCCGTCGCCTCCCGGACCGAGGCGGCAGTGCTGGGCGTGCCGTCGGTGCCCTGGCCGGCCGACGTCCAGCCGAAGATCGCCAAGCTGGCCGAGGCCCAGTCCCAGGCGGCCGCCGCCTGGGACGCCGCGGCCTCCGGCAGCGACGTGGCGGGTGACGTCCGCCGGGCCAGGGCCCTGGTGGCCAGGACGGCGCCGATGGTCATGGAGATCCGCCGCGGGCTGGACCTGTCCACCGGTGAGCAGGCGCCCGATCTGCGGGTCTGAGCGGCCGCGCACCCGGTTACCGGCCGTTGACCGCGCCCGTACCTGCCGGTAACCCGCCGGCCGTACGGTCGTGGGCACGTCCCCGGCCCGACCCCCACGCGAGCCGGGGACCAGCCCGTCCGGCCCGGAGCGCGACAGCCGCCGGAGCTCCCGATACGCTCCCGCCATGGGCGCCTACCGGGTGATGCGGCAGGACGACAACGGCAACCGCTTCCTGGTCGCCAAGGGCCTCGACCGGGCCGGGGCCCGGCGGCTGGCCGCCGAGTTCGAGGCCCGCGGGCACAAGCAGATGTACTGGGTCGAAGCGGACGGGGTGGCCCGGCCGGAAGCCGTGGACGGGACGGTCCGGAACGCCTGAGGCCGTAGGGTCGGGCCATGGACGCGACCCACGCCGGCCCCACCCCCGACGCACCTGACACCCCCGCCGCCCCCCGGATCGTGGTCGGCGGTGCGCTGGTCCACCGCGGCCGGGTGCTCGCCGCCCGGCGCAGCGCGCCCGAGGCGGTGGCCGGCCGGTGGGAGTTCCCCGGCGGGAAGACCGAGCCCGGGGAGACCGAGGCCCAGGCGCTGGAGCGGGAACTGCTGGAGGAGCTCGGCGTCCGGGCGCGCGCGCTGACCCGGCTGCCGGGCGCGTGGGCCGTGCGCCCCGGCTTGGAGCTGCGCTTCTGGGCCGCGGAGTTGCTGGCCGGCGAGCCGCGCGCACTCAAGGACCACGACGCGCTGCGCTGGCTGGGCCCGGACGAGCTGGACGCCGTGGACTGGATCGACCACGACCGAGACGTGCTGCCGCACGTCGCCCGGCTGCTCGCGGAGGGCGGGACGGCGGCCGCGGACGGCGCGTCGGCGGCGGGCGACGCGCCCTCCGCCGGGTAGGTCAATCGGACAAGACGACCCCGGGGCCGGGATAGCCTGGACGCTGCTGGGTATGTCGCTTTTCGGCACTATTCGTCACTATCGGTGAGTCGTCCCCAGCAGGCGACGCCGATCCCGACCAGAGCCGGAGGCCCCGTCGGTGTCGAGTACCGGGAACGGCGGCGGGGGAGAGCGGCGGGCAGGCTCCGCGGGAAGCGCCGCCGCCCGCGCCCGACTGCGCCGCGCCGCCCGTCCGGCCGCCCCCCAACCGCCGGCCGGCCGCCGTCGCGGCGGCACCGTCGAGGCCCCCGCCGCCGCGCGGCCCGACCAGCCGGCGCCGACGCTGGCGGTGGCCGAGCCGGGCGTCCGGGCCGGCCTGCGCAGCCGCCCCGGCCTGCCGTTCCCCGGCGGGCCGGCCGACGCCCCGGGCGGCCGCGGTGCGCCCGGAGAGGGCAGCCTGCTGAACATGCTCAAGGTCGCCATCGCGATCCTGGACACCGCGGGCCGGGTGGTGCTCTGGAGCCCGGCCGCCGAGGAACTGCTCGGCTGGCCGAACGAGCTGCTGGTCGGCCGCCGGATCGACGAGCTGATCCCCGACCGCGAGCAGGTCGCCCGGATCCGGGCCGCGATCCAGGACACCCTGCGGCACGGCCGCTGGGCCGGCCACGCCGAGCTGCGCGACCGGGACGGCGCACCGGTCGCCGTGGACGCCCGGATCTCCCTCCTGGTGGACGGCGACGGCACCCCGTTCCTCCAGGTCAACATGGCCGAGGCAGCCGCCGTCCGGGCCGTCGAGCGGGACCTCGCGGTGCGCGACGCGCTGTTCGAGCAGTCCCCGCTGGGCATCGCCATCATGGACACCGACCTGCGCTACACCGCCGTCAACCAGACCCTCGCCGAGATGAACGGCATCACCCTGGACGACCACGTCGGCCGCACCACCGGCGAGACCCTGCCGGAGCGGACCGCCGACGAGATCACCGCCATCCAGCGCCAGGTGCTGGCCACCGGAGAGCCGGTCATCGACGTCACCCTGGCCTCCCCGGTCACCACCCGGGCCGGCTACCGCTCGATCTCCTACAGCCGGATGACCGACCGCTCCGGCCGGGTGCTCGGCATCTCCGGCACCGTGATGGACGTGACCGAGCGCTACCGGGCGGTCGCCAAGGTCGAGCACGCCCGGCGCCGGCTCTCGCTGCTCAACGAGTTCGGCTCCCGGGTCGGCGACCTGCTGGACGCCTCCCGGATCGCCCAGGAGCTGGCCGGCTCGGTCGTCCCCCGGCTGTCCGACCACTCGGCGGTGATCCTGCTCCAGGCCGTCGCGCACGGCGACGACCTGCCCCGGCACGGCCACGACCGGCGCACCTCGCTGCTCCAGCTCGGCACCGCCTCCGTGCAGGACGGCCCCGAGGTGGAGGTGATGCTGCGCCGCGGCGCCCGGATCACCTTCGCCGAGGACTCCGTCTGCGGCCGGGTGCTGCGCACCGGCGTGCCCGAGCTGCTGTCCGGCGCCGAACAGCTGGACGACGTCACCTACCCCGGTGACCCGAAGACGCAGGCCGCCCGGGACCTCGGCGTGCACTCGATGCTGGTCGTGCCGCTGCGCGCCCGCGGCATCGTGATCGGCCTGCTGCTGGTCAGCCGGGCCGGCTACCGCGAGGGCTTCGACCGGGACGACCTGGCCTTCACCGTCGAGCTCGCCGACCGGGCCGGCAGCTCGCTGGACAACGCCCGCCTCTACGCCCGGGAGCGCACCGCCGCGCTCACCCTCCAGCGCACCCTGCTCCCGCAGCAGGTCCCGCAGCCCACCGGCGTCGAGGTCGCCTACCGGTACGTGCCCGGCAGCAGCGGCACCGAGGTCGGCGGCGACTGGTTCGACGTCATCCCGCTGCCCGGCGACCGCACTGCGCTGGTGGTCGGCGACGTGATGGGCCACGGCCTGCGGGCCGCCGCCACCATGGGACGGCTGCGCACCGCCGTCCGGGTGCTGGCCGCCCTCGACCTGCCGCCGGACGTCCTGCTGCGGCACGTCCACGAGCTGGCCGACGACCTCGCCCAAGGCCCGGACGAGGCGTTGCTGGCCACCTGCGTCTACGCGGTCTTCGACCCGGCGACGGCCCGGCTCACCGTCGCCAAGGCCGGGCACATCCCGCCGGTGCTGGTGGTGCCGGGAGAGGACGTCGCGGAGCCGACCCACAACGGCGGCCCGCTGCCCGGCGGCGCCGGCCGCATCCTCGACCTGCCCTCCGGCGCCCCGCTCGGCGTCGGCGGAGTTCCGTTCGAATCGGTCGAACTGAAGATCCCCGAGGGCAGCCTGCTGGCGCTGTGCACCGACGGCCTGGTCGAGTCCCGGGACAAGGACCTGGACGTCGGCCTCGGCCGGCTGATCACCGTGCTCCAGGAGCCGTACGCCTCCATCCAGGCCGCCTGCGAGGCGGTGCTGGACACCATGGAGCAGGGCCGGGAACCGGACGACGTCGCGCTGCTGCTGGCCCGGCTCGGCCACGGCCAGGCCGGCACCCCGACGGCGGGCTGGACCCTGCCGGCCGAGCCCACCGCGGTCTCCCGGGCCCGCCGGCTGGTCCGCGCCACGCTCGTCGAGTGGGGCGTCGAGGAGCTCACCGACACCGCCGAGCTGCTGGTCAGCGAGCTGGTCACGAACGCCGTCCGGTACGCCAGCGCCCCCATCGGGGTGCGGCTGACGCTTGGTGAGACGCTGCTGGTCGAGATCTCCGACCCGCTGCCCGACCCGCCCCGGGAGCGGCACGCGGCCGAGGCCGACGAGGGCGGGCGCGGTCTGGAGCTGGTCCACCTGCTGGCACTGCACTGGGGTGCCCGGGCCGAGGGCATCGGCAAGGTGGTCTGGTTCGAGCAGGCTCTGCCGGGTAGTGAGCCCGACGGATCGTGAGCGGAGCGAACAGCAGGGGAGCGGTGCCGCCTGTGCCATCGGGAGCTCAGGGGGAGCGCGCGCTCCGGAAGGGGGCGCGAGCGTGGCATTGTGGTTGCGCGGGCGGTAGGACAAAAACCTTCGCCCGATCTGATGTTGTGATGTTGAGGGCGTGTGAACGCACCCCTCGATGATGAATACTCGGTCTTCTCGACATCCGGACGGTCGCGGGTTGGAGGGGTCGGTCCGTTGAACAGCACTCCGGCGCGGAGCGCGTCGCCGAGCAGCAGCCGTCATGCCGCTGTACCCGGGCAGGCCGGCTCCGTGCACCCGCCCGTACCGGACGGGGCGGTCACCGGCCGCGGCCACCGCCCCGTTCCCGGGGACCGGGCGTGGGGCGCCGGCGACCCCGGCTCGATCTACGACTACATCCGGGTCGCCACCTTCGCGATCGGCCCCGACGGGCGGATCAGCCAGTGGAGCGAGCGCGCCGCCGGGTTCTTCGGCGTCCCGGCCGCCGAGGCGGTCGGCGCCGACCCGATCACCACCTTCGTCCCCCGCGAGCTCTGGCGGCGCGGCCGGGCCCGGCTGGAGCGCACCCTGGCCGGCGAGGAGTGGGTCGGCACCACCCCGTACCGGGCCGCCGACGGCGGCGAGGGCCTCGCCGAGCTCTACCTGATGCCCGACAGCGCCCTGCCCACCGCGGGCGCCACCTGCCTGGCCGTCGACCTCGGGCGGCTGCGCCGGATCGAGACCGACCTGGCCGCCTCCGAGGCCGTGTTCGGGCAGACGCCCACCGGCTTCGTGCTGTTCGACGACCGGCTGCGGCTGCAGCGGGTCAACGACGCCTTCGCCTCCGGCATGGGCCTGGTCCCCACCGACCTGGAGGGCCTCACCCCGTACGACCTCTTCCCGCCGTCCGAGGCCGACCGGCTCACCGCCGCCCTGCGCAAGGTCCTGGCCACCGGCGAGCCCGTCTTCGACCTGCGCTTCCACGGCGCCGTACCGACCCGCGAGGGCAACCGGCTCTGGGCCGTCTCGCTGTACCGCCTGAACGGCTCCGCCGGGCAGACCATGGGCGTGGCCGGGCAGGTCTCCGACGTCACCAGCCGGCACGTCGCCGAGCGCGAGGCCGACGGCGTGCGCCGCAACCTGGCCCTGCTCAACGAGGCCAGCGCGCACATCGGCTCCACGCTCGACCTGGAGACCACCGCCAAGGAACTGCTGGACGTCGTCGTCCCGCCGTTCTGCGACCTCGCCACCGTCGACCTCTACACCGCGCTGCTCTCCGGCGAGACCGTGCCCAGCGCCGGCCGGCTCGGCGACACCGTGCTCACCGACGGCAGCGGCGAACTGCGCCGGGTCGCCGTCTCCAGCGTGGTCGGCGGCGCCTCCTCGGTGCTCGGCTCGGTCACCGGCCTGCCGATCGCCGAGGCCGGCGGCACCCTCTGCTACCCGCGCCGCTCCCCGCACGCCCGGGCGCTGCGCACCGGCCGCAGCGTCGTTCCCGATCCCGGGCCCGACCCACTGCTGCGCTCCACCCTGATCGTCCCGCTGGTCGCCCGCGACCAGGTGCTCGGCCTCGTCCAGCTCTCCCGGGCGATCGGCAGCGAGCCCTTCGACGCCCGCGACGTCGCGATCGCCGAGGAACTGGTCGCCCGCGCCGCCGTCTGCATCGACAACGCCCGGCTCTACCGGCGCGAGCACGAGCGGGCGCTGATCCTCCAGCGCAGCCTGCTGCCCCCGGGCAACCCGGCCGCCAGCGGTCTGGAGATCGCCTGCCGCTACCTGCCCAGCAACAACAACACCGAGGTCGGCGGCGACTGGTTCGACGTCATCCCGCTGCCCGGCAACCGCACCGCGCTGGTCATCGGCGACGTGATGGGCCGCGGCCTGCGCGCCGCCGTCGCCATGGGCCAGCTGCGGACCGCCGTCCGCACCCTGGCGATGCTCGACCTCGACCCCGCCGAGGTGCTCGGCGCCCTGGACGAGATCGCCCGCGGCCTCGGCGACGACTCGGTGCCGGCCGGCCCGCCCACCCCGTACGGGCGGCTCACCTCGACGGCCGACGAGGAGGCCCGGGAGGTCTACCTGGCCACCTGCGTCTACGCGGTCTACGACGCCGTCACCCGCCGCTGCATCTTCGCCAACGCCGGCCACCTGCCACCCGTTCTGCTCAGCCCCGGCGAGGGCGCCCGGATGCTCGACGTGCCGCCCGGCCTGCCGCTCGGCGTCGGCGGCGAGCCCTTCGAGGAGGTCGAGATGGACCTCCCGGACGGCGCCGTGCTCGCCCTCTACACCGATGGCCTGGTGGAGAGCCGCAAGCACCAGCTGGACGAGGGCCTGCGGGCCTTCCGCTCCGCGCTCTCCGACGGGGGCAAGGGGCTGGAGGACCTCTGCGACCACGTGCTCGGCGAGCTCAACCCGCACCACGGCGAGGACGACATCGCCCTGCTGATGGCCAAGGTGCACGCCTTCCCCGACGACGCCGTCGGCAACTGGTTCCTGCCGCCCGAGCCCACCTCGGTGGCCAAGGCCCGCGAGCTGGCGTGCAGCTGGCTGCTCTCCCGAGGGCTGGAGGAGCTGGTCGACACCACCGAGCTGCTGGTCAGCGAGCTGGTCACCAACGCGCTCAAGCACGGGCGGGGCGAGATCCGGCTGCGGCTGCTGCGCGAACGCAGCCTGGTCTGCGAGGTCTGGGACGACGGCTACGCGCAGCCCCGGCAGAGGCGCGCCCAGGAGACCGACGAGGGCGGGCGCGGCCTGCAACTGGTCAGTCTGCTGGCCGAACGCTGGGGCAGTCGGCGCACGCCCAAGGGCAAGATCGTCTGGTTCGAGCTGGCGCTGTAGCCGTTCCGCAGTGGGCCGGTCGGGTGCAGTCACCCGGCCGCCCGCCGTGTCGGCCCGTGCCGGGTGCCCACGGCGGCGTTCGATGGCCGCCATGCGCGTCCGCCAGCTCACCGCCGCAGCCTCCGTGCTGCTGCTCGTCGCCGGTCTCGGCGGCTGCTCCGACAGCCCGGCCCCGGCCCGTACCCCAGAGCCCGTACCGGCCTCGGCCGACCCCACCAGCACCACCGGGGACGTCCAGCCCGCCGACCGTGACGCCGTCGAGGACGGCGGGGTGCTGCGGTGGGCCGTCGACCGGGTGCCCGCCACGCTCAACGTCTATCAGCCCGCCGCGACGGCCGATTCGGCACTGCTCGCGCACGCCCTCTACCCGTCGCTGTTCCGTCGCGACGAGCGCGGGCGGCCCGTCCCCGACCCGGACTACCTGGTCGGCGCGGAGTCCACCCCGCCCGGGCAGGAGCCGCAGGTGGTGACCTACCGGCTCAACCCGCAAGCCGTCTGGAGCGACGGCACCCCGCTCTCCGTCGCCGACTTCACCGCCCAGCGGACCGCCCTCGCCGGCCGGGACCGGGCCTACGGGGGCGAGCACCCGGCCGGGTACGACGCCATCGACACGATCGCCGAGGGCGCCGACCCGCGCGAGATCCGGGTCACCTTCCGGCGGCCGTACGCCGAGTGGCAGTCCCTGTTCGGGCCGCTCTACCCGGCCGCCGAGACCGCCACGGCCGCCTCGTTCAACCAGCCGCTGGTCGGCGGGGCGCACCTGACCGCGGGGCCGTACACGGTGTCCCAGTACAACGACGAGGGCGGGCGGGTGACGGTCGGACGCAACCCGCGCTGGTGGGGTGACCGGCCGAAGATCGACCGGATCGACTTCCTCGCGACGCCGCCCGAGCAGCGGCTCGACGACCTCGACCAGGACCAGCTGGACATCGCCCCGCTCACCGCGGCGGTGGACCAGGCGGTGCAGGCCGCGCCGTCCGGCAGCCCCTCCGCACCGTCCGGCAGCCCGTCCGCGGCAGCGGCACCGCCCGCCGCCGCGCCCGAGGTGGCGGCGCTCGCCCTGAAGCGGGCCGAGTCGCTGCCGAACGTCACCGTGCACCGGGCTGCCGCGCCCTCGCTCACCCAGCTCACGGTGAACGCCGCGCGGGGCCCGCTCTCCGACCCGGCGCTGCGGCTCGCGCTCGGCCGGGCCGTCGACCGGCGGCGGATCGCCGACGCCGCCCTCACCCCGCTCGGCCTCGTGCCCGCCCCGCTCGGCAGCCACCTGCTCGCCGGGGACCAGGACGGGTACCGCGACAACAGCGGGTCCGTCGGCCCCGCCGATGCCGCCGGGCTGTTCGACGACGCCGGCTGGAAGCGGCCCGCCGGCGGCGGCACCCGGGCGAAGGAGGGGAAGGAACTGGCGCTGAGTCTGCTGGTCCCGGCCGGCTCCGCGACCGCCAAGCGCACCGCCGACGCGCTCACCGCGAACCTCGCCGAGCAGGGCGTCGCGGTGCAGACGGTGACCGCGTCCGCCGAGACCTTCGTCAAGGACCACCTCGCGGCGGGGGACTTCGACCTCGCGCTCTTCTCCTGGCCGGCCAGCCCCGGCTCGGCGTCCGAGCAGCGTCCCGCGTACGCCAAGCCCCGGCCGAACGCCGACGGCACCGTCAACCCCGGCACCAACTACGGCCGCAGCGGTACCGAGGAGATCGACCGGCTGTTCGACCGGGCGTCCGCCGAGCTCGACCCGGCGGCCCGGCTGGACATGCTCCAGGAGGCGGACGTACGGATCTGGCAGCTCGGGCACTCGGTGCCGCTCTACCAGCGGCCGGAGCTGGTCGGGGTCCGGACCGGGTTGGTCGGCGCGGGCGCGTACGGGTTCGGGTGGCCGCGCTTCCAGGACGTGGGCTGGAGCGGCTAGAGCTCCCGGGCGAAGCGGCGCACGGCGTCGGTGAAGGCCTCCGGGGCGTCGAAGTTGGCGAGGTGCCGGGCCCGGGGAACCAGCTCGATCCGGGCCCGCCCGTGCGGGTGGGCGGCGGCGAAGGCCCGCTCTCCGGAGCGGAAGGCGGTGTCCTTCTCCCCGTTCAGGATCAGCACCGGGGCCTCGACCCGGCGCAGGACGACCGGTTCGAAGCGGCCGAGCACCGAGGCCCAGGCGGCGGGCAGGGCCTCGAAGCCGTACCCGGTGCGGATCGTCGCCGCGACCACCTCCGGCGGGTAGAGCCGGCGCAGCAGCCCGTCGTTCCACCGGGACAGCCGCTCGGCCGGGACGCGCGGCACCAGCGCGCCGACCGCCCGGTAGGGGACCGCCCAGCGCCCCCGGGTGTCGGCGCTCGCGCCCGCGAGGACCAGCCCGCGCAGCCGCTCGGGCATGCGGAGGGCGAACTCCAGTGCGACGTACCCGCCCAGCGAGTGCCCGACCACCAGGGCGGGCCCGCCGTCCAGCTCCTCGACCCCCGCCGCGACGGCCGCGCAGGCGGCCGTCAGGCTCCACGGTTCGCCGCGCCTGGCGCCGTGCCCGGGCAGGTCGACGGCCACCACCGGGAACTCCTCCCGCAGCGCGGCCAGCTGCGGGCTCCACTGCCCCGCACTGAACCGGGTGCCGTGCACCAGGACGATCGGCACGCTCACCGGGCCACCGCCGCGGGCACCGGCTCCGGCAGGCGTCCGGCGCCGGCGGTCCTGGCCGGCTCGGGGCATTCCTCGCGGGCCCGGGCCGGGCGCCCGTCGGACATGAGGGTGGCGGCGGGCGAACGGCCGGCCAGGGCCGGCCGGCGGGAGCAGACGTGTCGGATCACGAACGGAAGGGTGTCGGAACCCGGCCGCCGGGTGAAGTGGGTGTGACCCACCTGTGATCTTGATCCCGCCGGACCGGCTCGTTTCCGCCCACCTCGGCCCTTCCCCGTACGATAGGAGGAAGCCGCGGCATGGCCATGTGCCCGGCGGGTGGACCGGTAGTAGCAGGCGGAACGGGCGGCGGCGATCGACAGGGATCGCAAGTGCGCGTCACGCAGCCGGGCGCCGCAACCCACGATTCCGGGAGAATCCGCAAGGCATGCCCACGCGCAACGACATCCGTAACGTCGCCATCGTCGCCCACGTCGACCACGGCAAGACCACGCTGGTCGACGCCATGCTCAAGCAGGCCGGCGCCTTCGCCGCCCACCAGCAGCTCGACGACCGGATGATGGACTCCAACGACCTGGAGCGCGAGAAGGGCATCACCATTCTCGCGAAGAACACCGCGGTCAAGTACCACCCCAAGGACGGCGGCGCGCCGATCACCATCAACATCATCGACACCCCGGGCCACGCCGACTTCGGTGGCGAGGTCGAGCGTGGTCTGTCGATGGTGGACGCGGTCGTCCTGCTGGTCGACGCCTCCGAGGGTCCGCTGCCGCAGACCCGCTTCGTGCTCCGCAAGGCGCTGTCGGCCCGTCTGCCCGTCATCCTCTGCATCAACAAGACCGACCGTCCGGACTCCCGGATCGACGAGGTCATCAACGAGACCTACGACCTGTTCCTGGACCTGGACGCGGACGAGGACCAGATCGAGTTCCCGATCGTCTACGCCTGCGCCCGTGACGGCGTCGCCTCGCTGACCAAGCCGGAGAACGGCACCGTCCCGGCCGACAGCACCAACCTGGAGCCGTTCTTCTCCACCCTGCTGGAGCACGTCCCGGCCCCCAGCTACGACGAGGACGCCCCGCTCCAGGCCCACGTCACCAACCTGGACGCCGACAACTTCCTCGGCCGCATCGCGCTGCTGCGCGTCGAGCAGGGCGAGCTGCGCAAGGGCCAGACCGTGGCCTGGATCAAGCGCGACGGCAGCATCTCGAACGTCCGCATCTCCGAGCTGCTGATGACCGAGGCGCTCACCCGCAAGCCGGCCGAGGTGGCGGGCCCCGGTGACATCTGCGCCGTCGCCGGCATCTCCGACATCATGATCGGTGAGACCCTGGCCGACCCGGAGAACCCGGTCGCGCTGCCGCTGATCACGGTGGACGAGCCGGCCATCTCGATGACCATCGGCACCAACACCTCGCCGCTGGTCGGCCGTGGCGGCTCCGGCAAGGGCGCGGACGCCAAGTCCGGCGCCAAGGTGGACCGCAAGGTCACCGCCCGCCAGGTGAAGGACCGCCTGGACCGCGAGCTGATCGGTAACGTCTCGCTGCGCGTGCTGGACACCGAGCGCCCGGACGCCTGGGAGGTGCAGGGCCGTGGTGAGCTGGCGCTGGCCATCCTGATCGAGACCATGCGCCGCGAGGGCTTCGAGCTGACGGTCGGCAAGCCGCAGGTGGTCACCAAGGAGGTCAACGGCAAGACCCACGAGCCGGTCGAGCGCCTCACGGTGGACGTGCCCGAGGAGCACATGGGCGCGGTCACGCAGCTCATGGGCATCCGCAAGGGCCGGATGGACAACATGTCCAACCACGGTTCGGGCTGGGTCCGGATGGAGTTCGTCGTGCCGTCCCGCGGTCTGATCGGCTTCCGGACCGAGTTCCTCACCAACACCCGCGGCACCGGCATCGCCCACTCGATCCACGAGGGCCACGAGCCGTGGTTCGGCACCCTGACCACCCGCAACAACGGCTCGCTGGTCGCCGACCGGGCCGGTGTGGTGACCGCCTTCGCGATGACCAACCTCCAGGAGCGCGGCGTGCTCTTCTGCGAGCCGGGCACCGAGGTGTACGAGGGCATGATCGTCGGTGAGAACTCGCGTTCCGACGACATGGACGTGAACATCACCAAGGAGAAGAAGCTCACCAACATGCGGTCCTCGACCGCCGACGTGGCCGAGTCGATCGTCCCGCCGCGCAAGCTCTCGCTGGAGCAGTCGCTGGAGTTCTGCCGCGAGGACGAGTGCATCGAGGTGACCCCGGAGACGGTTCGCATCCGTAAGGTCGTCCTTGACCAGAAGGACCGCGGACGCACCGCCTCGCGCGCCAAGAAGGCGTGATCCGGACGCACTGAACGGCCATTGGCCGGAATGATTCGCCCCCCTTTCCCATGGGAAGGGGGGCGAACTTTTTCAACTACTCCAAGTTGTCGGGGCCGCTATTAACGGAATAGCGCTCATCACACCCGGGTGTCCGATGAGCGGACGCGACAGTTCGTCATCCGTGACGACTGTCCGTTTGGTGCCTGTCTGGCTATGTCTCAAATGTCCGGTTTTCGAAACTTACCGACTGTTCATGTGACCTAATTGAGATCGCGGCTGGTCACTTTCGTGTCCGTGCGTGACGGATAGTGGGTGCAGTCAGGCTCGGGTCAAGGGTGAACGCGCAGGGGTGCGCGCCGAAACCACGAGCGCGGACGGCACAGCGGGAACGGTCTCGACCGCCTGTCGTGCTCTCCTCGTTGGATAGTCGATTTCAGGAGGCATCCCCCATGCGTGGTGCAACCCAGACCAAGTGGCTCGTTGCGGCTACCGCGATCGCCCTCGCGGCGACCGCGTGCAGCACCAGCTCGAAGAGCGGCGACAGCAAGGCCGCTTCCGGCGGCGGCACCATCTCCGTCGAGCTCGGCGAGCCGCAGCACGGCCTGGTGGGGCAGAACACCGCGGAGTCCGAGGGTTCCGAGGTCCTGAACGCGGTCTTCGCCGGCCTGGTCGACTACGACCGCAAGACCAACGCGCCGAAGCTGCGCGTGGCCGAGTCGATCGAGTCCCCGGACAGCAAGGTCTGGACGATCAAGCTCAAGGACGGCTACACCTTCCACAACGGTGAGAAGGTCACCGCCCAGTCCTTCGTCGACGCCTGGAACTGGGGTGCCAACCAGGACAACGCCGCCGAGGGCATGCCGTTCTTCAACAAGATCGAGGGCTCCGACGAGCTGGCCCCGGGCAAGGACAAGAAGCCGACCGCCAAGGAGCTCAAGGGCCTGAAGGTCGTCGACGACAAGACCTTCACCGTCACCCTGAGCGCGCCGTTCTCCCAGTTCAAGACCATGCTGGGCTACAACGCCTTCTACCCGCTGCCGAAGGCGTTCTTCAACGACCCGAAGGCCTTCGGCGAGAAGCCGATCGGCAACGGCCCGTTCGAGATGGACGGCGCCTGGGAGCACAACAAGCAGATCAAGGTCAAGCGCTACGAGAACTTCCCGAGCTTCGACACCAAGGCGAAGCTCGCGGGTGTGACCTTCAAGATCTACGACAACCTGGACACCGCGTACAACGACCTGCGCGCCGACAACATCCAGGCCACCGACAAGCTGCCGATCTCGGCGATGTCCACCGTCGCCCAGGAGTTCGGCGACCGCTACATCTACAAGCCGGAGTCCGGCGTCGGCTACATCGGCTTCCCGATCGCCACCAACCCGGCCGCCTACGGCAAGCCGGAGATCCGCAAGGCGATCTCGATGGCGATCGACCGCGAGGCCATCACCAAGACCATCTTCTCGGGCACCCGCGTCCCGGCCGACGACTTCGTCAGCCCGCTGGTCGAGGGCTACCGCAAGGGCGCCCTGGGCGACGCCGCCAAGTACGACCCGGCCAAGGCCAAGGAGCTCTTCAACCAGGCCGGCGGTGTCCCGAACAACACCATCGAGCTGGGCTACAACGCCGACGGTGGCCACAAGGAGTGGATCGAGGCCGTCGGCAACCAGCTGAAGGCCAACCTCGGTGTCGAGGTCACCTTCAAGCCGTTCGAGAAGTTCGGCAAGATCCTCGACGCGCTGGGCAAGAAGGAGTACTCGGGCGCCTTCCGCATGGCGTGGTCGATGGACTACCCGTCGATCGAGAACTACCTGCGCCCGATCTTCTCGAAGGTCGCCATCGACAGCGGCTCGAACTACGGCGGTTACGTCAACGAGCAGTTCGAGTCCCTGCTGTCGCAGGCCGACCAGGCCAAGACCCCCGAGGAAGGCCTGAAGCTCTACCAGCAGGCGGATGACGTCCTGGTCCAGGACCTGCCGTACATCCCGGTGTACACCTACATGTCCTCCGCCGCCTACAGCAAGAAGATCAAGAACTTCGACACCGACGCTCAGGGGCACATGAACCTGGCCGAGGTCGAGCTGGCCTGATCTGTAATCAGACGACAGGGGGCGGGTGGACCGGACCACAGTCCGAGTCCTCCCGCCTCCCTTCCTTGTCCGAAAGTATGGAGGTCTGATGGGCCGCTATGTCATCCGCCGACTGCTACAGGCGATCCCTGTCCTCATCGGTGCGACGTTCCTGATCTACTGGCTGGTCTTCAAACTGCCCGGCGACCCGGTGCAGGCGCTGGCCGGCGAGAAGCGCGCCGACCCGATCGTGGCGGAGATGCTCCGTCAGAAGTACCACCTGAACGACCCGTTCCTGCTCCAGTACTGGAACTACATCACGGGTGTGTTCAAGGGCAACCTCGGTGAGAGCCTGACCGGTCGCTCGGTGAGCGACATGATCGGCGACGCCTTCCCGTACACCGTGAACCTCGCCCTCGTCGCCTTCGTCATCGAGGCGGTCATCGGTGTGCTGGCCGGCGTGATGGCGGCCCTGCGCAAGGGCAAGTTCCTGGACCAGCTGGTGCTCATCAGCACGCTGTTCGTCATCTCGATCCCGGTCTTCGTCACCGGCTTCGTGTTGCAGCTGGTCCTCGGCGTCAAGCTGAAGAACGACTACGGAATCGACTTCTTCTCGGTCTCCTTCAACGAGGACGACGGGCTGCGCGCGTACCTGCTGCCGGCCTTCGTGCTGGCCTCGATGTCGCTGGCGTACGTCGCCCGCCTGACCCGCACCAGCCTGATGGAGACCATGCGCGCGGACTACGTCCGCACCGCGGTCGCCAAGGGGCTGAAGCGTCGTCGGGTGATCGGCCGGCACGCCCTGCGCAACGCGCTGATCCCGATCGTCACCTTCCTCGGCGCCGACCTCGGTGGCCTGATGGGCGGTGCGGTGATCACCGAGAGGATCTTCAACATCCACGGCATCGGCGGTCTGCTCGCCTCGTCCGTGTACCAGAAGCAGGGCACGATCATCGTCGGCGTCGTCACGCTGCTGGTGCTGATCTACCTGGTCACCACCCTGCTCGTGGACATGCTCTACGCCGTGCTCGACCCGAGGATCCGTTATGCCTGACACCATTGCCAAGGACACCGCGGCCGCGCCGGGCGCGAAGGAGAAGCCGGAGCGCGTCCGCAGCCTCTGGTCCGACGCGCTGGCCGACCTGCGCCGCAACCCGGTCTTCATCATCGGTGCCGCGCTGGTGGTCTTCCTGATGATCGTGGCGGCCGTGCCGCAGCTGTTCACCGACACCAACCCGAACTCGGCCGGCTTCTGCCAGCTGTCCGACTCGCTGAAGCGTCCGGACGGGGACCACTGGTTCGGCTTCGACGTCCAGGGCTGCGACGTCTACACCCGGACGGTGTGGGGCGCCCGCAACTCGATCATCGTCGGCATCCTGACCACCACGCTGGTCACCCTCGTCGGCTCCCTGCTCGGCCTGGTGGCCGGGTGGAAGGGCGGCATCATCGACAGCATCCTGTCGCGCTTCACCGAGATCTTCTTCTCGATCCCGCTGCTGCTCGGCGGCATGCTGATCATGTCGATGCTCAAGGTCGGCAACGCCTGGACCGTCTCGGCGGTGATGGCCGTGCTCGGCTGGCCGCAGATCTTCCGCATCATGCGCGCCTCGGTGCTGGCCAACAAGAACAACGACTACGTGATGGCTGCCCGCGCGCTGGGCGCCGGAAGCGGCCGGATCACCTTCCGGCACATCCTGCCGAACGCCATCGCGCCGGTCATCGTCGTCGCGGCGATCAGCCTGGGTGTCTACATCGGCGCCGAGGCGGCCCTGTCCTACCTGGGCATCGGCGTGCAGTCCCCGGAGATCTCCTGGGGTCTGATGATCAGCGACGCCCAGCCCCGCTTCCTGAACGCGCCGCACGTGCTGCTCTTCCCGGCCGCCGTGCTGAGCGTCACGGTGCTGGCGTTCATCATGCTCGGCGACGCGGTGCGCGACGCCCTCGACCCGAAGCTCCGCTGAGAGAAGAGGTGACGACCCGATGACCACCGTGATCGAGAAGAACCAGAAGACTCGCCTCGAGGTGGGCACTCCGCTGCTGGAGGTCCGTGACCTCCACGTGGAGTTCCACACCCGGGACGGCGTCGCCAAGGCCGTGAACGGCGTCAACTACTCCGTCGCCGCCGGTGAGACCCTGGCGGTGCTCGGCGAGTCCGGCTCCGGCAAGTCGGTGACCGCCCAGACCATCATGGGCATCCTCGACATGCCCCCCGGCAAGATCAGCCAGGGCCAGATCCTCTACCGCGGCGAGGACATGCTCGCCATGAAGGAGGAGCAGCGCCGGCAGATCCGCGGCCAGAAGATCGCCATGATCTTCCAGGACGCGCTCTCCTCGCTGAACCCGGTGATGACCGTCGGCGCCCAGCTCGGCGAGATGTTCCGGGTGCACCGCGGTGCCTCCCGCAAGGAGGCCCGGGACAAGGCGATCGAGCTGATGGAGCGGGTGCGCATCCCGGCCGCCCGGCAGCGTGTGGGCGACTACCCGCACCAGTTCTCCGGCGGTATGCGCCAGCGCATCATGATCGCCATGGCGCTCTCCATGGAGCCGGACCTGATCATCGCCGACGAGCCCACCACCGCCCTGGACGTCACCGTCCAGGCGCAGGTGATGGACCTGCTCGCCGAGCTCCAGGCCGAGTACAACATGGGCCTGATCCTGATCACCCACGACCTCGGCGTGGTCGCCGACGTCGCGGACAAGATCGCCGTGATGTACGCGGGCCGGATCGTCGAGACCGCCCCGGTGCACGAGCTGTACGCGAACCCCGCGCACCCGTACACCAAGGGCCTGCTCCGCTCCATCCCGCGCCTGGACCAGAAGGGCCAGGAGCTGTACGCGATCAAGGGCCTGCCCCCGAACCTGCTGAAGGTTCCGGCCGGCTGCGCGTTCAACCCCCGCTGCGATGTCGCCACCGACCTGTGCCGCACCGAGATCCCGACGCTGCACCACGTGACGGACAAGGACGGCAAGGAGCTCACCGGCCGCCGCAGCGCGTGCCACCTCTGGAAGGAGACCCTCCATGGCTGAGAACATCCTGGAGGTCAAGGACCTGGTCAAGCACTACCCGCTGACCCAGGGCATCCTCTTCAAGAAGCAGGTCGGCGCGGTCAAGGCGGTCGACGGCATCTCCTTCGAGCTGAAGAAGGGGGAGACGCTCGGCATCGTCGGCGAGTCCGGCTGTGGCAAGTCCACGCTGGCCAAGGTGCTGATGAACCTGGAGCGGGCCACCTCCGGTCAGGTGCTGTTCAAGGGCGAGGACATCTCCAAGCTGCAGGGTGCGGCCCTCAAGGCCGTCCGCCGGAACATCCAGATGGTGTTCCAGGACCCCTACACCTCGCTCAACCCGCGCATGACGGTCGGCGACATCATCGGTGAGCCGTTCGAGATCCACCCGGAGGTGGCGCCCAAGGGCGACCGCCGCAAGGCCGTCCAGGACCTGCTGGACGTCGTGGGTCTGAACCCGGAGTACATCAACCGGTACCCGCACCAGTTCTCCGGCGGTCAGCGCCAGCGCATCGGCATCGCCCGCGGTCTCGCGCTCAAGCCCGAGATCATCATCTGCGACGAGCCGGTCTCCGCACTGGACGTGTCCGTCCAGGCGCAGGTGATCAACCTGCTGGAGCAGCTGCAGGGCGAGTTCGGCCTCTCCTACATGTTCATCGCGCACGACCTCTCCATCGTCCGGCACATCTCCGACCGCGTCGGCGTGATGTACCTCGGCAAGATGATCGAGATCGGCTCGGACGAGGAGATCTACGAGAACGCGACGCACCCGTACACCCAGGCGCTGCTCTCCGCGGTGCCGGTGCCGGACCCGACGGCGCGCGAGACCCGCGAGCGGATCATCCTCAACGGGGACATCCCCTCGCCGGCCAACCCGCCGTCCGGCTGCCGCTTCCGCACCCGCTGCTGGAAGGCGGAGGAGCGGTGCGCCGAGGAGGTCCCGCTGCTCGCGGTCCCCTCGCTGCTGGAGGGCCCGGCCGCGCACGAGTCGGCCTGCCACTTCCCCGAGGTCCGGGAGCAGGCCGCGGCCTGACCCCTGCTGGTCCCAGGAAGGGCCCGTGGCGTTCGCGCCGCGGGCCCTTCCGGCATTCGGCCGATCCGGCGCTGCGTCAACTCCGCAGGGGGTCACGGCACACGTCCGGGTGCACCTGGCTCGCGCCGTCGTCGGAGCGCGCTTCTCATGGGGTGTGATGCGACACACACCATGAGGAGGGACCTCCATGCCCGTAGTCGCCCGTGCTCGTTGGGTCCTCGCCGTTGCGACGTCCGTGGCCCTGGTGGCCACCGGGTGCAGCAACAGCGGCGGAGGAGGCGGCAGCCCGTCGGACGCCGGCAAGACCTTCAGCTACCAGAGCAACGAGCCGCAGAACCCGCTGCAGCCCGCCAACGCGAACGAGGTCGGTGGCGGTCGCATCATCCAGAACCTCTTCAAGGGCCTGGTCGACTACGACCCGAGCAACGCCAAGATCCGGATGCAGGTCGCCGACAAGATCGACACCAGCGACTCCCAGACCTACACCGTCACGCTGAAGGACGGCTGGAAGTTCCACGACGGCACCCCGGTGCACGCCCAGAACTTCGTCGACGCCTGGAACTGGGGCGCCAACCCCGCCAACAACCAGATCAACAGCTCCTGGTTCGCCGACATCGCGGGCTACCAGGACGTCCACCCGGCCTCCGGCCAGCCCACCACGGACAAGATGTCCGGGCTGACCGTCACCGACGACCTGCACTTCACCGTCAAGCTGAACCACAAGGTCTCGTACTTCGAGTACAAGCTCGGCTACATCGCCTTCTCGCCGCTGCCCGAGGGCTTCTTCAAGGACCCGGCCGGGTACGGGCAGAAGCCGGTGGGCAACGGCCCGTACCAGTTCGTCAGCTGGTCGCACAACACCCAGGTGGTCACCAAGGCCTTCCCGGACTACCAGGGCGTGGACAAGCCGAAGAACGGCGGCATCGTCTTCAAGATGTACACCACGTCCGAGGCCGCCTACGCCGACCTCCTGTCCAACAACCTGGACGTGATGGACCAGGTGCCGCCGTCCGCGCTGGCGACGTACAAGAGCGACCTCGGCGACCGGGCGGTGGACGCCCCGCAGGGCGCCATCCAGAACGTCGGCTTCACGCTCTACCAGGCCGACTGGGCCGCGCCGGAGAAGGCCCAGGTGCGCCAGGGCCTGTCGATGGCGATCGACCGGCCGACCATCACCAAGACGGTGCTGCAGGGCTCCCGGGCGCCGGCCAGCGCCTGGGTGGCCGAGGGCGTCGAGGGCTACAAGGCGGGCACCTGCGGGGACTTCTGCAACTTCGACCCCGCCAAGGCCAAGCAGCTGATCCAGCAGGGCGGCGGCGTCCCGGGCAACAAGGTGCTGATCACCTACAACGCGGACGGCGGCCACAAGGAGTGGGTCGACGCGGTCTGCAACTCGATCCGGCAGACCACCGGCGTCGACTGCCTGGGCGACCCGAAGCCCGACTTCAAGACCGCCCGGCAGGCCATCACCGCGCACCAGCTCAACGGCGCCTTCCGGACCGGCTGGGTGCAGGACTACCCGCTGAACGCCAACTTCCTGGCCGACGTGTACCGCACCGGTGCCGCGTCCAACGACACCGGGTACAGCAGCCCGCAGTTCGACCAGGCGGCGACCCGGGCCGACGAGGCCCCCAGCGTCGCCGACACGGTGACCGGCTACCAGCAGGCCGAGGCGGTGCTGCCGAGCGGCATGCCGGCCATCCCGCTCTGGTACTACCGCACCAACTCGGGCTACTCGACCAAGGTGCAGAACGTGAAGTTCGACTCCTTCGGCAACCCGGCCTGGACGCAGGTCGAGGTCAAGAGCTGAATCCCCGGGCTCTGATCCCCTCGGCCGGCCCCGCTCTCCCCGCTCTCCCCCGCGCGGAGAGCGGGGCGCGGTCTCCCGGCCTGCCGGCCCGGCCGGCAGGGCACCTAGGAAGGAGGCTCGGATGGGCAGTTACGTGCTGCGGCGGGTGCTGCAGATGATCCCGGTGTTCTTCGGCACCACGCTGCTGATCTTCGTGATGGTCTACACGCTGCCGGGTGACCCGGTGGTCGCGCTGTTCGGCGAGAAGGCCGCCGACCCGTCCGTGGTCGCGAGCATCAAGCACACGTACTACCTGGACCAGCCGCTCTGGAAGCAGTACCTGCACTACATGGGGAACCTCTTCCAGGGGGACTTCGGCACCAGCTTCACCGGTCGCCCGGTCTCCGACATCATGGCGGACGCCTTCCCGGTCACCATCCGGCTGGCGCTGCTGGCCTTCCTCTTCGAGATGGTCGTGGGCCTCGCCCTCGGCGTGCTCTCCGGGCTGAAGCGCGGCAGCGTCGCGGACACCCTGGTGCTGATCCTGACCCTGGTGGTGATCTCGATCCCGGTCTTCGTGCTGGCCTACATCGCGCAGACCGTGTTCGCCACCAACCTGGGCTGGGTCACGCCGACGGTGCAGGACAGCTACGACCTCTCCCAGCTGATCCTGCCGGCGATCGTCCTGGGCTCGCTCTCGCTCGCGTACGTCGCCCGGCTCACCCGGACCTCCATCGGCGAGAACCTGCGGGCCGACTACATCCGGACCGCGACCGCCAAGGGGCTGCCCCGACGGACCATCATCTCCCGCCACCTGTTGCGCAACTCGCTCATCCCGGTGATCACCTTCCTCGGCACCGACCTCGGCGCGCTGATGGGCGGGGCGATCGTCACCGAGGGCATCTTCAACGTGCAGGGCATCGGCAACGTCCTGTACCGGGCGATCAACCAGAAGGAAGGCCCGACCGTGGTCGGCATCGTGACCGTCCTGGTGATCATCTACCTGGTCGCCAGCCTGCTCGTCGACCTGCTCTACGCGGTCCTGGACCCGAGGATCCGCTATGCCTGACATCCACGACGAGGACTCGTACGAACCGCGCCCCAAGCCGGGCGTCTCCCGTCTCGACTACGCGGGGGAGCAGGGCATGGCGGTGGAGCAGGAGACCCTGGTCGAACCCGACGTGGAGAAGCGGGAGGAGGCCCGCAGCCTCTGGGGCGACGCCTGGCGGGACCTGCGCCGACGGCCGATCTTCCTGCTCTCGATCGTGCTGATCGTGCTGCTGGTGGTCATGGCGATCTTCCCCTGGGCGTTCACCGACGCCAACCCGCGCAGGGCCGACCTGGTGCACGACTACCTCAAGCGGCCGGACTGGACGGACTTCTTCGGCGCCGGCTGGTTCGGCTACGACGCGCAGGGCCGCTCCATCTACGCCCGGGTGGTCTACGGCGCCCGGGCCTCGATCACCGTCGGCATCTTCGTGACCGCCGCGGTCACCCTGCTCGGCGGGCTGACCGGAATGGTCGCCGGGTACTACGGCGGGGCCGTCGACGCGGTGCTCTCCCGGATCGTCGACATCTTCTTCGGCATCCCGCTGCTGCTCGGCGCCCTGGTGCTGCTGAACGCCTTCACCATCCGCACGGTGTGGACCGTGGTGGTCGCCCTGGCCGTCCTCGGCTGGACGCAGATCGCCCGCGTCATGCGCGGCGCGGTGCTGACGGTCAAGCAGTCCGACTACGTGGTGGCGGGCCGGGCGCTGGGAGCCGGGACCGGACGGCTGATGTTCCGGCACATCCTGCCGAACGCGGTCGCGCCGGTGATCGTGGTGGCGACCATCGCGCTCGGCGGCTACATCGCGACCGAGGCCACGCTGAGCTTCCTCGGCATCGGCCTGCAGGAGCCGACCATCTCCTGGGGAATCGACATCTCCTCCGCCCAGAAGGTGATCCGGATCGCGCCGTACGTGATGTTCTTCCCGGCTGCGGCACTCTCCATCACCGTGCTGGCCTTCATCATGATGGGCGACGCGGTGCGCGACGCCCTCGATCCGAAGCTTCGCTGAGCGAGGGGAGCACATCGTGAGTACAGCGGCGGGCACCGTCGAGCGCGAGCGGGGGACACCGTACGAGGGGCCGCTGCTCGACGTGCGGGACCTGCACGTCGAGTTCGTCACCCGGGATGGCGTCGCCAGGGCCGTGAACGGGGTCGACTACTCCGTCGCGGCCGGCGAGACGCTGGCGGTGCTGGGCGAGTCAGGTTCCGGCAAGTCGGTGACCGCCCAGGCGATCATGGGCATCCTGGACATGCCGCCGGCCCGGATCCCGCGCGGCGAGATCCGCTTCCGGGGCCGGGACATGCTCAAGATGAGCAAGGAGGAGCGGCGGAGGATCCGCGGCGGGCGGATCGCGATGATCTTCCAGGACGCGCTGTCCGCGCTGAACCCGGTGCTGCCGGTGGGCTTCCAGCTCGGCGAGATGTTCCGTTCCCACCGGGGGGCCTCCCGCGCGGAGGCCAAGGCGAAGGCCGTCGAGCTGATGGAGCGGGTGCGCATCCCGGCGGCCAAGGACCGGGTGAACGACTACCCGCACCAGTTCTCCGGCGGCATGCGCCAGCGGATCATGATCGCGATGGCGCTGGCCCTGGAGCCGGACCTGATCATCGCGGACGAGCCCACCACCGCGCTGGACGTGACCGTGCAGGCCCAGGTGATGGACCTGCTCGCCGAGCTCCAGGCCGAGTTCCACATGGGGCTGATCCTGATCACCCATGACCTGGGCGTGGTCGCCGACGTCGCGGACAAGATCGCGGTGATGTACGCGGGCCGGATCGTCGAGACGGCCCCGGTGCACGAGCTGTACGCGCGCCCGGCCCACCCGTACACCCGGGGCCTGCTGGACTCCATTCCCCGGCTCGACCAGAAGGGCCGGGAGCTCTACGCGATCAAGGGCCTGCCGCCCAACCTGCTGCGGATCCCCAAGGGCTGCGCCTTCAACCCGCGCTGCCCTCGCGCGCAGGACGTCTGCCGGGCCGAGGTGCCGGAGCTCTTCCCGGTCACCGAGGACGACGGGGCACCGCTGGAGGGGCGCGGCAGCGCCTGCTTCTTCTGGAAGGAGACCCTCCATGACCGTTGACGGGGCCGGCGCACTGGGCGCGGTGGTGCCGGAGGAGGTCGCCTTCGAGCAGGAGGTGCCGCGCGGCGAGCCGATCCTCGAAGTCCGGGACCTGGTCAAGCACTTCCCGTTGACCCAGGGCGTCCTGTTCAAGAAGCAGGTCGGCGCGGTCAAGGCCGTCGACGGGGTCAGCTTCGACCTGATGCAGGGCGAGACGCTCGGCATCGTCGGCGAGTCCGGCTGCGGGAAGTCCACGCTGGCCAAGGTGCTGATGAACCTGGAACCGGCCACCAGGGGCTCGGTCCGCTACAAGGGGGAGGAGATCTCCCGGCTCTCCGGCTCGGCGCTGAAGGCCGTCCGCCGGAACATCCAGATGGTGTTCCAGGACCCGTACACCTCGCTCAACCCGCGCATGACGGTCGGCGACATCGTCGGTGAGCCCTTCGAGATCCACCCCGGGGTGGCACCCAAGGGCGACCGCCGCAGGGCCGTCCAGGACCTGCTGGACGTGGTGGGGCTCAACCCGGAGTACATCAACCGCTATCCGCACCAGTTCTCCGGCGGTCAGCGCCAGCGCATCGGCATCGCCCGGGGGCTGGCGCTCAAGCCGGAGGTCATCATCTGCGACGAGCCGGTGTCGGCGCTGGACGTCTCGGTGCAGGCGCAGGTGATCAACCTGCTGGAGCAGTTGCAGAGCGAGTTCAACCTGTCGTACATGTTCATCGCGCACGACCTCTCGATCGTCCGGCACATCTCGGACCGGGTCGGGGTGATGTACCTGGGGAAGCTGGTCGAGATCGGCAGCGACGCGGAGATCTACGACCACGCGACCCACCCGTACACCCAGGCACTGCTCTCCGCGGTGCCGGTGCCGGACCCGACGGCGCGGGAGACCCGGGACCGGATCGTGCTCACCGGCGACGTGCCCTCGCCGGCCAGCCCGCCGTCCGGCTGCCGCTTCCGCACCCGCTGCTGGAAGGCGCAGCAGCGGTGTGCGGTCGAGGTGCCGCTGCTGGCGGCGCCGTCCTGGCTGGACGGGGCGGCGCGGCACGACTCGGCGTGTCACTTCGCGGCGGAGCGCGAGGTCGAGCAGAGCGCGGCGGAGCGCGAGATCGAGCAGAGCGCGGCGGAGCGCGAGGTCGAGCAGGGCGCCGCGGAGCGCGAGGTCGACCAGGGCGATGGGAGCGACGGGAGGGACGGGAGGGACGGGAGCGACGGGCCGGGCGCCGGCTGAGGGGTCACTACCCGGGCGCGTCCTCGCAGGCGGGGGCGCGCCCTTTCCCGTGACGGAAAAGAGATCTGCCGTGGGCTCGCCAAGTGCCGCCCGCTCCTTGATAGTTGCTCTGCGCCCAGCAGTGGACGCCGTGGTGCCGAGGAGGGCTGCTCTGATGGACGCGGTGGAGGTGATCGGCGGTGGTCGGGGGAGCCTGGAGCCCGGGACGCCGCTGCTGGAGGTCGACGACCTGCACGTGGAGTTCCACACCCGGGACGGCGTCGCCAGGGCCGTCAACGGGGTGAGCTACTCCGTCGCGGCCGGGGAGACGCTGGCAGTGCTGGGGGAGTCCGGGTCGGGCAAGTCGGTGACGGCGCAGGCGGTGATGGGCATCCTGGACATGCCGCCGGGGCGGATCACCTCGGGCCGGATCCTGTTCCGCGGCGAGGACCTGCTGACCATGAGCGACAACGCCCGGCGGTCGATCCGGGGCGACCACATCGCGATGATCTTCCAGGACTCGCTGTCCGCACTGAACCCGGTGCTCAGCGTGGGACACCAGCTGGGGGAGATGTTCCGGGTGCACCGCGGTGCCTCCCGCAAGGAGGCCCGGGAGAAGGCGATCGAGCTGATGGAGCGGGTGCGCATCCCGGCCGCCCGGCAGCGTGCGGGCGACTTCCCGCACCAGTTCTCGGGCGGTATGCGCCAGCGGATCATGATCGCGATGGCGCTCTCCATGGAGCCGGACCTGATCATCGCCGACGAGCCCACCACCGCTCTGGACGTCACCGTCCAGGCGCAGGTGATGGACCTGCTCGCCGAGCTCCAGGCCGAGTACAACATGGGCCTGATCCTGATCACCCACGACCTCGGCGTGGTCGCCGACGTCGCGGACAAGATCGCCGTGATGTACGCGGGCCGGATCGTCGAGACCGCCCCGGTGCACGAGCTGTACGCGCGCCCGGCCCACCCGTACACCCGGGGCCTGCTGGACTCGATCCCCCGGCTGGACCAGAAGGGCCAGGGCCTGCACGCCATCAAGGGCCTGCCGCCGAGCCTGCTGCGGATCCCGGAGGGCTGCGCCTTCAACCCGCGCTGCCCTCGCGCGCAGGACCGCTGCCGCACCGAACTCCCGCCGCTGGCACCGGTGACCAGCGAGGACGGGGCGGAGCTGGTGGGCCGGCGCAGCGCCTGCCACTACTGGCGCGAGACGCTGCACGGCTGAGGCCCCACCGGGCCGGCGGCTACTTCACGAAACCGACGTTCTCCCAGACGATGTCGGACAGGCCCTGCGCGCCGATGTTGGCGAGGTCGGCGCGGGCCCCGAACAGCTGCGGGCGCTGGTAGAGCGGCAGGACGCCGGCCACCTTCCAGAGCTCGCCGTCGGCCTGGTTGATCGCCTCGGAGGCGGTGGCCGCGTCGGTCGCGGCGGCGGCCCGGTCGAGCGCGGTGTCCACCGCCGGGCTGCCCGCGCCGACGTGGTTGGTGCCGCCGCTCTGGACGAAGTTGGCGCGGTTGCCGCTGGCCGGGAAGGGGGTGCCGAACAGCGAGTAGGCGGCGATGTCGAAGTCATTGCGGTTGACGTACTTGTCGAAGAACTCGTTGGCGGGGGCGGTCACCGTGGTGACCTTGATGCCGACGTCCTTGAGCATCCTGGTGGTGTTGGCGGCCTCGGCCTGGGCCGGGGTGACGCCGGCCGGGACGACCATCCGCAGGTTCAGCTCGCGGCCGTCCTTCTTCCGCACGTCGCCCTCCAGCTTCCAGCCGGCCGAGTCCAGCTTGCGGGCGGCCTCGGCGGGGTCGTAGCGGGCCAGGCCCAGGGAGTTGTCGCGGTAGCCGTTCTGGTTGGTGACCAGCAGGTGGTTGTTGAGCGGGACGGCGGGCCAGTCCAGGCCGCCGAGGTCGCCGCGGATCACCACGTCCCGGTTGATCGCCTGGAAGACGGCCTGGCGCACGGTTGCGTCGCTGAGCGCGGGGGTGCGGGCGTTCAGGGTGAACTGACGGAAGTCCGGCCCGCCGGCCCGGCGCACCACCGCACCCTTGGTGTTCTTGATGACCTGGTAACCGGCCACGTCCGGACCGTTGTTGACGAGGTCGAGCTCGCCCCTGGCGAAGGCGGCGGGCATCGCGTCGGGCAGCATCGCGTGGAAGACGATCCGGTCCAGCATCGGCTTGTCGCCCCACCAGGAGGGGTCGGCGACCAGCGTGACGGTCTGGGTGGCGCGGTCCAGCTGCTCGACCTTGAACGGGCCGGCGGTGACCGGGATGGCGTCGAGGTAGGAGGTGTTGAACAGGTCCGGGGTGGAGATCCGGCCGGCGGGCATCAGCGGGGCGTTGCCGGCGCTGTTGAACATCGACTGCCATTCGGAGAACGGGTGGTCGAAGGTCATCACGGCCTGGAAGTCGTCCTTGCCGCGCTCGACCGCGGAGACCAGCTCGAAGCCGGTGCTGCTGGAGGACTTGTAGGCCGGGTCCTTCCCGTTCAGGGCGCGCCAGTTGGCCTCGATGTCGCGCCAGGTGATCGGGGTGCCGTCGGACCAGTGGGCCTTCGGGTTGAGGGTCCAGGTGACCACCTGCCGGCCGTCCTTGAGGTCGGCGTGAGCCTCCTGCAGGTAGGCCGGGTTGGGGGTCTGGGTGCCGGCCGCGTCCGAGCGGAAGAAGGTCGGCAGCAGCGGTTTGCTGACCGTGACGGTCGAGGACTCGCTGCCGTCGGTGTGGATCGGCGACCACTGGCGGGAGAACTGGGCGATCGCCAGGTTCAGGGTGCCGCCCTGGCGCAATTGGGCCCGGTCGTGCGGGTTGATGTCGATCGAGGTGAGCTTGGGCGACGCGGGGGCGGACGGCAGGGCGCCGGCGCCGCCCTGTCCGGCGGTGCAGGAGCAGAGCGCCAGCGAGAGCGTGACGGCGGTGAGACCGGCGAGCAGGGCCGTCCCGTGGTGCTGGAGGCGGCGGCGCATCGGCGTGCTCCCCGGGGTGGATGTGGCGGATGGTGTGGCGTCACATCTTGCTGACCGGGAGGGGGCGTTGTCGAGGGGCGGGCCCGGATGGTGGGCCCGCCCCTCGCGGGCGCGGGTCGGTCGGACCGCGAACGGGTCGGACCGCGAACGGGTCAGACCACGAGCGTGTCAGACCACGAACTTGAAGGTGCGGTCCTTGTCGCTGGTCTTGTCCAGCACCGAGGTGATGCCGTCGGCGACGTCCTGCGGGGTGATCGTGGCGACCTGGCCGTTCTTCTTGACCTTCACCTTGTCGAACGCGGTGCCCAGTTGGGCGGCGAGCGCGTCGAGGTCCCACTTGGGCACGATCTTGCCGGAGGCGTCCGGGACGAGCGTGAGCGCCTTGGAGGCGGTCTTCGGGCCGAAGTCCCAGGACTTGGCGCCGGCCACGACGTGGACCTTGCCGGCGGCCACCTGCTTGCCGAGGCTGTCGGCGGCCGCCTGGAGGGCCTGGGTGGAGATCTTCGGCTGGGCGGCCGTGACGGTGAGGGCGATCGGCTGGTCGGGCTTGCCGTCGGCGCGGTCGCGGTAGGCCTGCTCGATCACCTCCAGGGCGCTCGCCGAGTCCACCGCCTGGCCGGCCCGGCCGGGGACGACGATCGGCTCGCCGTTGGGGTCGCCGAACTTGACGTAGCCCTCCTGGAGGCCCTGGCCGGGGCCGGCCGCGAGGCCGTCGAGGGCGGCCCTGAGCTTGGCCTTGTCGACCTTGACCTCCGGGGCGACGGCCTTGGTGCCGCCCTTGAGCGACTTGATGACGTCGACCGGGTTGTAGCTGTGCTGGGCCAGGCCGTCCACGGTGGCGGTGGTGTCGAAGCTCAGCCCGGCGACCGTCGGGTCGAGGTCCACGGTCTGGTCGCCGATCTTCAGCTTGAGCGGCTGCTGGCCGGCCTTGCCGACCGACTCGTCCAGCTGGTGGATCGCCTGGTCGCGGCTGTTGCCGCCGATCTCGGCGCCGAGCACCACGGTGCCCTTGGGGACGTCGGACTGGTTGAGCATCAGGCCGGTGCCGTACGCGGCGGCGCCGAGGAAGAACACCGCGCCGACGCCGTAGACGCCCAGCTTGACCAGCTTCTTGCCGGCTCCTCCGCGCTTGGCCTTGGCGGGGGCGGCGGGCTCGGCCTTCGCCTTGGCGGGGGCCGGCGCGGGGGCGGCCTTGGCGCCCTTGGCGGCCTCGGCGCCTTCGGGCCGGGGGTCGGGGGCCGGGGACGGCAGCGGGGTGACCGCGGTGGCCTCCGGGTCGCCGCCGGGCTGCGGGGCGGTGCCCGGCGTGCCCGGGAAGAGTGCGCCGGGGCCCGCCGGGGTGGCGGGGACGTCCTGGCCGGGGGCGGTCGGGCGCTGGGTGGCGAACGGGTCGGTGCCGGTCGGGGCCGAGGCGAACAGGCCCGGCTGCGGATGGCCGCCGGCGCCGCGCGGGGCGCCGTTCAGGGGCGGGCCGGATATCGCGGCGGGCGGCGGGGTGTTGTCGCGGATCGGCTTGAAGCCGTCGACCGAGGTGTCCTCCGGGCTCGGCTCGGCGGCCGGCCCGGCCTGCGGGCCGCGCGGTCGGCCGTTGCGCTGCTGACGGTTCTGCTGCCCGGCCTGCTGCCCGCCGTCGCGCCGGGGGCGGCCGCCGTGCGCGCCGGCCTCCGGAACGGTGGTGGCGAACGGGTCGGTGACCGGCGCGAAGGGGGCGGCGGCCTCGTACACGCCGGGCTCCTCCGCCGGGGCCTCGGCGCGGTACGGCGCGGCGGGCGCGGCCGGGTTCGGCTGCTTGCCCTGGGCCGCCACCGGACGGCCGTTCGGGGCACCGTTGGCACCGGCGGCCGGGGCGGGCTCGGCGGCGGGTGCCTTCTTCTGGCGAGGCCGGAACCAGGCGCCGGTGGACTCCGATTCGGAGGTGGCCGGCGGGATCGGCGGGATCTGCCACTCCGGCGGCAGGGCCGGCGCGGTGGCCTGGCGGCCGCCGTCGTCCATCACGCCGAGGACGGGCGAGGCCGGCGCGGAGCGGTGTCGCGGGCCGCCCGGCTCGGCGGCGGCCGGGGCGTCATCGCCCGGGCCGTCCTCGTTCTTGACGGTGCTGCGGACGACGACCGGCGGGATCGGACGCGAGCCGGGGATGTTGATCCGGACCCGGGTGGTCAGGGTGGTCTCGGTCTTCGGACCGTCATCCTCGCCGCCCGACGCGGTGCCCGGTCCGGCGTCGGCCCGGTCGCCGCCGGGGAGCCCCGGCGTGCCGTAGGGCGGGGTGCCCGACGGATAGGCGTCCGGACCCGTGCGCCGAGGCGTCGGGTGGGCGTTGTCAGATTCGCGGCTGCTCAATGCTGCTCTGCTCCGGGTTCGCGGGGGGCCGTGCGGCGTGACCGCGGTTCGTGGTCGCCGGGCCTTGACAGGGGCGGGCGGCGGTCGGGTACGGCGTTCTGCGGGACCACCATACTGGGAAGAACTGAGCGGCGAACGGCTTCGGACAGATCCTGATACGTCCGGTTCCTCCGGTATGAGAGTAAGGCCGTACGCTCCTGACTGCTCGTCGTACGCGGTACCGTACGCCGTGCACGACCCAGGTCAGCGCGGGGGGCCGGGCACCCCGGGGAACCAGCTGGTGCGGGTGGGCAGAGTGGCGCAGATCACGCCCAGTACCGAGCCGGCGAACAGCCAGGCCAGCGAGGTGGCGTTGGACCACAGCACGGTGTCGCCCTCGGGCCGGGGCACGATCAGCAGCAGCATCGCCAGGAACCAGCCGGCCACGGGCATGCCCGCGCCGAGCCGGGTGCCGGTGACCCGCAGGCCGCCGTAGAACGTGGCGGCGGTCGCGGCGAGCGCCAACAGGACTCCCGCCGGCGGCCACAAGGCCTGCACGAAGGATCCGCAGATCGACACCGCGACGCCGAGCAGGAAGAACAGGGCATAGGCCCCGATCCGGGCGGCGCGCGGGGGCTGGGGCTCGGCCAGCCGCTCCTCGCGGGTGCCGAGGACGACGGCGGCCAGCGGACGGCGCGGCGTCCGGGCGGCGGGCTTGCTCATCGGGCGTCCTCCTCGGCGTGCGCGGCGTCGAGCGCGAGGCCGGCGAACAGGTCGTCCTCCGGCTCGCCGGGCCCGGCCTGGCCGTGCACCAACTGGTAGTACTCGGTGGCGAACAGTGGCTGGGCGAGGTCGTTGGAGAGCGCGAAGAAGGCGCCGTCCACGGTGATCTGAGTGGCGTGCGCGGCCATCGCGGCGGCCTTGCGCCCCGCGTACGCGGAGCCGTCCAGCACGGTGGTGACCGCCTCGTCGTCGACCACGCCGGGGATGTCGGCGGGCTGCGCGACGCCCGGGAAGGACGCCTTGGCGGCGGCCTCGGCGAGTCCGGCCTCGATCACCGAACGGGGCATCCGGTTCCAGTACACCTTGGCGGTCCGCCAGGCCGGGCCCAGCTCCGGCCGGTGCGCCGGGTCGGCGGCCAGCTCGTACGCGCGCATCGCGACCCGGTGCGCCTGGATGTGGTCCGGGTGCCCGTAGCCGCCGTTCGCGTCGTACGTGACCAGCACCTGCGGGCGCACCTCGCGGATCACCGCGACCAGGTGGCCCGCCGCCTCCTCGACGTCCGCCTGCCAGAAGCAGCCGGGCACGTCGTTCTCGGGCACGCCCATCATCCCGGAGTCCCGGTAGCGCCCCGGGCCGCCGAGGAAGCGGAAGTCGGTCACACCGAGGGCGCGCATCGCGTCGGTCAGCTCGCCGATCCGGTACGCGCCGAGGGTGTCGTCCCGGTCGGCGGTCAGGTGGGTCAGCTCCGGGGGGATCACCTCGCCGCCTTCGCCGAGGGTGCAGGTCACCAGCGTGACCCGGGCGCCCTCGGCGGCGTACCGGGCCATGGTGGCGCCGTTGCCGATCGACTCGTCGTCGGGGTGCGCGTGTACCAGGAGGAGGCGGCGGCCGGTAGTCGCGGTCATGGGAGGAAGCCTAGGGCCTGCCGCCGGGCTCCCGCGGACGGGAGCCCGGCGGCAGGCCCCGGGACCGCGGCGACGGGGTCAGAGCTTCAGGCCGTTGATCATTCCGGCGAGGTTGCTGGTGACCTGGCTGATCGACGGAGCGATCGAGCTGGAGGCCAGGTAGAAGCCGAGCAGCGCGCAGATGATCGCGTGCGCCAGCTTCAGGCCGGACCGGCGGATCAGGATCACCACGATGACCAGCATCAGCACGGCGGCGGAGATGTTCATGGCCATGTCGGCTCTCACCCCTTCTCGGGCACGCCGCCCCCGGGGAGGGCGGCGAGGGACAGTGCGGGACTGGGGGCTGCGGGTGGCCGTGGTCCGGGACGGGGTCCGACGATCACTCGCCGGACAAGTCATACCCGATGGGTAAGGGGGTCATTACACTCGGTGAGTCCGCGGGCGCCGGGGCATCGTGGCGTCCGGGGGGCGCATAGGCCGGTCGGAGGCGGTTTGGACCTCTTTGGGGCGTACTTGGGGAGGATGCTCCGAACGAGTGATCAACGCGCATCCGGGGGCGGTGGTCCGGCGTCATAAGGTCTGGTGCCATGACCTCCCACACCTCTGCCGACACCTTCCCGCGGCAGTACGCGCGGACCCTGCGCTACACCGTCGGCGCGCCCCGTTCCTTCTCGGTCGCGCCGGACGGCTCGCGGGTCGTCTTCCTGCGTTCGGGCTCGGGCCGCGACCGGGCCAACCTGCTCTGGACCCTCGACACCGCCACCGGCGAGGAGCGGGTCGCCGCCGACCCGGCCGCGCTGCTCGGCGGCGGCGAGGAGGACCTCTCGCCGGCCGAGAAGGCCCGCCGCGAGCGCAGCCGCGAAGGCTCGGCCGGCATCGTCGGCTACGCCCTGGACGCGGCCGGCACCCTGGCCGCCTTCGCCCTCTCCGGCCGGCTGTTCACCGCCGACCTGACCACCGGCACCACCGTCGAACTGCCCGCCGAGGGACCGCTGTTGGACCCGCGACCGTCCCCGGACGGCGCCCACGTCGCGTACGCCAACACCGCCGGCGAGCTGCGGCTGACCCGCACCGACGGCAGCGGCGACCGGGTGCTCGTCGCGCCGGACGGCCCGAACGTCACCTGGGGGCAGGCCGAGTTCATCGCCCAGGAGGAGATGGACCGCGACCGCGGCTTCTGGTGGTCCCCGGAGGGTGACCGACTGCTGGTCGAGCGGGCCGACGACAGCCCGGTGCGCCGCTGGTGGATCGCCGACCCGGCGAACCCGGACCGCGAGCCCGCCGAGGTCGCCTACCCGGCCGCCGGCAGCGCCAACGCGGAGGTCGGGCTCTGGCTGTTCGACCTGCACGGCGGGCGCACCGAGGTGGTCTGGGACCGCGAGGCCCACCCCTACCTGGGCCGGGTCCACTGGTCGAAGGGCGGCGTGCCGCTGCTCCTGGTCCAGACCCGCGACCAGCGCGGCCAGCGGATCCTCGGCCTGGACGTGGCCACCGGCGCCACCGAGGTGCTGCACGAGGAGAAGGACGGCGTCTGGCTGGAGCTGTTCCCGGGCGCGCCGGCCTGGACCCCGGACGGCAAGCTGGTGCGGATCTCGGACGAGGGAGGGATCCGGGCGCTGGTGATCGGCGACCGCGCCGTGACCGGGGCCGACCTGCACGTCCGGTCGGTCGTCGCGGTCACCGAGGAGGAGGTGTTCTTCAGCGCCGCCGGCGGCGCCGAGGAGACCGACCCCGAGCCGGGCTGGATCGGCGTCGGCCGGATCAGCCACGACGGCGAGCGGCTGGGCTGGGAGTCCGCCAACGGACGGCCGTTCACCTCCGTCACCACCGCGGTGCACGGCGGCGGGATCACCGTCCGGGCCACCGCCGAGCCCGACCTGCCCGGCACCCTGGTCCAGGTCGCCCGGGACCTGCCCGAGGGCCTGGCGGTCGACGACGTCGCCACCGTCGCCTCGTACGCCGAGACCCCGGTCATCACCGCCCGGCCGGTCTTCCGCTTCGCGGGCGAGCGCCGCATCCCGGCCGCCGTCTTCCTTCCCACCGGCTACGACCGCGAGCGGGACGGCCTGCTGCCCGTCCTGATGGACCCGTACGGCGGCCCCGGCGGCCAGCGCGTCTACCAGGCGCACAACCCGCACCTGCAGTCGCAGTGGTTCGCCGACCAGGGCTTCGCCGTGATCGTCGCCGACGGGCGCGGCACCCCCGGGCGCGGGCCGGCCTGGGAGAAGTCGATCGCCTTCGACTTCGCCGGGGCCACCCTGGACGACCAGGTGGAGGCGCTGCGGGCGCTCGCCGGGGAGTTCCCGCTGGACCTCGACAGGGTCGCCATCCGCGGCTGGTCGTACGGCGGCTACCTCTCCGCACTCGCGGTGCTGCGCCGCCCGGACGTCTTCCACGCGGCGGTGGCCGGGGCGCCGGTGACCGACTGGGAGCTCTACGACACCCACTACACCGAGCGCTACCTGGGCGACCCGGCCGAGCGGCCCGAGGTGTACGCCGCCAACTCGCTGAACGGGTACGCGGCCGGGCTGGAGCGCCCGCTGATGATCATCCACGGGCTGGCGGACGACAACGTGGTGGCCGCGCACACCCTGCGGCTGTCCTCGGCGCTGCTCGCCGCCGGGCGCCCGCACACCGTGCTGCCGCTGTCCGGCGTCACCCACATGACCCCGCAGGAGGAGGTCGCGGAGAACCTGCTGCTGCTCCAGGTCGACTTCGTGAAGCGCTCGCTGGGCGTGTGAGCCCCGCGCGGACCCTCCCGCCCGCCCCCTGACCAGCCCTTCCGCGGCCGGTACCCGGATCACCGTCGTGACCCGGGTACCGGCCTTCGGCATGACATCCGTCATGCCGAAGGCACGACGGCGGGCACTGCCGCCACGACCCGCCCGCACGGGACTCTGAGGTGGTGCGAACAGCACCGGACACGACACCGTCAGGGGAGAGGAACAGGGCGATGGTTACCGAGGTGGCCGCCTTCCGCGGCGTGGGCAAGAGCTACGGGCGGGTGCGCGCCGTGGACGGACTGGACCTCGTGCTGAGGCCGGGTGAGACCGTCGCCCTGCTCGGGCCGAACGGCGCCGGGAAGTCCACCAGCCTGGACCTGCTGCTCGGCCTGCGCGAGCCCGACCAGGGCAGCGTGACCCTGTTCGGCGGCGCCCCGCGGGCGGCGATCGAGGCCGGCCGGGTCGGCGCGATGCTGCAGAGCGGCGGGCTGATGTCCGACGTCAAGGTGCGCGAGCTGGTCCGGCTCGCCTGCGACGTGCACCCGCGCGGTCGGTCGGTCACGGGGGTGCTGACCGATGCCGGGATCACCGAGCTGGCGGAGCGGCGGGTCGACAAGCTCTCCGGCGGCCAGGAGCAGCGGGTCCGCTTCGCCCTGGCCATCGCGGGCGACAGCGACCTGATCGTGCTGGACGAGCCCACCACCGGCATGGACGTCAGCGTGCGGCAGTCGTTCTGGGCGAGCATGCGGGCCCAGGCCGACGCCGGGCGCACGGTGCTGTTCGCCACCCACTACCTGGAGGAGGCCGACTCGATCGCCGACCGCGTCCTGGTGCTGCACCGGGGCCGGCTGATCGCGGACGGCAGTTCGGCGGAGATCAAGGCGCGGGCCGGGGCCCGCCGGATCGCCTTCGAACTCCACGACGGGGACGGGCGGCCGGTCGACGAGGGGGTGCTGCGCACGCTGCCCGGCGTGCAGGCGCTGGACGTCACCGCGCGGGTCCCGGGGGTGCGGACGGTGCGGATGCGCACCGCGGACGCCGACGCGAGCATGGCCGGCATCTACCGGGCGGGGCTGTACCCGCGCGGGCTGGAAGTCACCGGGGTCGGCCTGGAGCAGGCCTTCCTGACCATCACCGGGGAGCAGGACCGCGAGGACGACGCCGAGAAGGAGAGCGTGCGATGACCACTCTGATCAGGCTGGAGATCCTGCGGACCCTCCGCAACCGGCGCTACCTGCTCCTCACCATCGCCTACCCGGCGCTGATGTACTTCTTCTTCATCCACGCCTACAGCTCCGACAAGCTGGCCGGCGGCCTGCCGGTGAAGACCTACTTCATGGTCTCGATGGCCACCTTCGGCGCGGTCGGCGCGGTCCTCACCGGCAGCGCGCAGCGGATCTCGCTGGAGCGCAAGAGCGGCTGGGTGCGCCAGTTGCGGCTGACCGCGCTGCCGGGACGGGCGTACACCTTCGGCAAGATCGGCGCGAGCGCGGTGACCACGCTGCCGGCGATCCTGGTGGTCTTCGCGGTCGGTGCGAGCCAGGGCGTCGAGCTCGGCGCGGCGCAGTGGATCGGGCTGGCGGCCGCGCTGTGGCTGGGCAGCTTCGTCTTCGCCGCGCTCGGGGTGGCGCTCGGCTACGCGGCGGCGCCGGACTCGGTGCAGACCATCGTGATGATCACGTACATGCTGATGTCGCTGTTCGGCGGCACCTGGTTCCCGGTGAGCGGCTCGCTGGAGACGTTCGCCCGGTTCAACCCGGTGTACCTGTACAACAGGCTGGCCGGCTTCACCCAGCCCGGGCACTCCCTGGACACCGTCGCGGTCGCCGGACTGGCCGCCTTCCTCGTGGTGTTCGCCGCCGCTGCCGCGGCGCTGTACCGCCGTGACACCCGCCAGGCATGATGGCCGACATGAGTGACGCGCGCCAGGCCCACCGCCCCGACGAACCGCCGGAGGCGGGCGCGGTCCGGGCGTCCTTCATGAACGTTCCCGGCTCCCCGGTGGAGAGCCGGCGGCAGCTGCTGGTCAAGGTCGCCTGGATGCTGCTGTGGATGACGTACCT
This sequence comes from Kitasatospora sp. NPDC093102, assembly GCF_040683915.1. Classification (NCBI taxonomy): domain Bacteria; kingdom Bacillati; phylum Actinomycetota; class Actinomycetes; order Kitasatosporales; family Streptomycetaceae; genus Kitasatospora; species Kitasatospora sp. NPDC093102. The sequence continues at coordinate 117,023 of NZ_JBFBFA010000003.1, forward strand.
GGCCTACCCGGCGAGCGACCTGATCAACGGTGGCCACAGCCTGGCCGACCAGGTGCTCGGCTGGGTCTGCCTGGCGGTCTTCGTGGTCTCGTACGTCCTGCTGGTGATCTTCCGCTCGCAGGCGGGGATGAGGCCGCGGGCCTGCCAGGTGACCGTCGCGACGATGATCGCGCTCGCCGTGACCTCCTCCTTCGTGCTCGGCGGCGCCTTCCTGACCATGTTCATCTACGCCTCGGTGTGCCTCGCGGTGATCACGCCGCTGAAGTACGCGCTGCGGGCGCTGGTCGGGATGGCCGTGCTCACGGTCGTGACCGGCCTGCTGATCCACGCTGGCAACGACGACATCTCCACCTTCGCGCTCAGCGCCTTCCTCTCCGGCGTCGCGATGACCGGCCTGCAACGGCTGGTCGCCACCATGAAGGAGCTGCGCGAGGCCCGGGCCGCGGTCGCGCACCTGGCCGCCTCCGAGGAGCGGCTGAGGCTGGCCCGCGACCTGCACGACCTGCTCGGGCACTCGCTGTCGCTGATCACCCTGAAGAGCGAGCTGGCCGGACGGTTCATGGACGCCGGCAAGGACGAGGCGGCGCGGGCGCAGGTTGCCGACATCGAGCAGGTCGCCCGGCAGTCGCTGATCGACGTGCGGGAGGCGGTGACCGGCTTCCGCCGCCCGACCCTGCCGGTCGAACTGGCCGCCGCCCGTACCGCGCTGGCCGCCGCGCAGGTCCGGCTGGAGGCCGCGCCGGAGCTGGTGGACGCCTGGCCGTCGCTGGACGACGAGGAGTCGGGCGCGCTGGCCTGGGCGCTGCGCGAGGCCGTCACCAACGTGGTCCGGCACGGCGAGGACGCCACCGTCTGCACGGTGACGGCGGACGAGAGCTGGGAGGCGAGCGGCGAGCGCTACGCCGTCCTGGAGATCACCGACAACGGGCGCGGGCCGGGCAAGTCCCAGCCGGGCAACGGCCTGTCCGGGCTGGAGGAGCGGCTGGCCCTGGTCGGCGGACGGCTGGAGACGGGGCCGGGGCAGCACGGCAAGGGCTTCCGGCTGCGGGCCTCGGTCCCGCTGCGGACGGTGGCCGCGCCCGTGGCGAAGTCCCTCTAGGCCCTCGAAGACCTTCAGGCCGACGGCAGTTCCAGCACGAAGCGGGCGCCGCGCGGGGCGTGGGCGACCCGCAGGGTGCCGCCGTGCCGGGTGGCGATGTCCGCCGCGATGGCCAGGCCCAGGCCGCTGCCGCCGGCGTCCCGGCTGCGCGCCTCGTCGAGCCGGGTGAACGGCTCGAAGATCCGCTCGCGGTCCTCCGGCGGCACGCCCGGGCCGTCGTCCCGGACCTCCAGGACGCAGCCGTGCGCGGTCTGCCGCGCGGACAGCACCACCTCGGCGGCCGCGTGCCGCTGGGCGTTGTCCAGCAGGTTACGCACCAGCCGGTGCAGCCGGATGCGGCTGCCGCGCACCAGCACCGCCTCGGGCGCGTCCACCCGCAGGGCGATCCGGGCGCCGAGGACCGGCCGGTACTGGTCGGCGAGCTCGCGCAGCACGGCGGACAGGTCGACGGCGGTGAACTGGCCGGCCGCCCCCGGGTGCGAGCCCCGGGCCAGGAACAGCAGGTCCTCGGTGAGCTGCTGGAGCCGCTCGACCGAGGTGAGCGCCTCCCGGGTGGCGGCCGGCCAGTCGGTGCGCTCCGGGTGGGCCAGCGAGACCTCCAGGTTGGTGCGCAGCGCGGCGATCGGGCTGCGCAGCTCGTGCGAGGCGTCCGCGACGAAGCGCTGCTGCTGCACGGCCGAGCGCTCCAGCCGGTCCAGCGTGGCATTGGTGGTGCGGGCCATCCGGGTGAGCTCGTCGCCGGAGCGCGGCACCGGAACGCGGCGGTCCAGCCGGTACTCGCCGATCTCGGCCAGCTCGGCCCGTATCGCCTCCACCGGGCGCAGCGCCCGGCTGGTCGCCAGCCAGGCCGTCAGCGCGACCAGCAGCGCGGCGACCGGCACGCCCAGCCGCAGCACCGGGTCGATGGTGCGCAGCGAGGCCTCAGCGGCGAACGGGGTGGCCAGCACGTACACGGTGAACGGGCCGACCATGGGCTTGACCGGCTGTCCGCTCTCGTCGTTCTGCCGCAGCAGCGGGCTCCAGCTGCCCATCGCGGTGAAGCTGCGCCCCGAGTAGCGGTTGGCGGCGGCCACCCCGGCCGGTCCGATGGTCACCCGCTGGACCGACTGCCAGTCGTCCGGCGCCAGGTTCGGTACGGCCGCGGGCGGATCCCCGGCCAGGTGCTGGGTGGTCAGCGGGCCGCCCATGGCCAGTACCCGGCCGTCGCGGTCCAGCACCAGGTACGGCAGCTGCCCGTTGTCCGCCAGCTGCTGGCCGTGCTTGTAGCCGCTGCTGATCACGCGGGCCTGGGCCTGGGCGTCCGCCTCGGCGGCGGCCAGCTGGGCGTCGTACATGTGGCCGCGCAGCCACCAGGCGCCGATGCCGAGCAGCAGCAGCGCCGCCAGGCCGGCCGCCAGCGAGGTGCGCAGGCGGGTGGAGAGCCTGCCGAGCACCGGTCAGGCCTCCAGCCGGTAGCCGGCACCGCGCACGGTGGTGATCGAGCGGACGTCGAACGGGGCGTCCACCTTGCGGCGCAGCATGCTGACGTACACCTCGACGATGGACTCCTCGCCGTCGAAGGCGATGTCCCACACCTCGTCGACGATCCGGCGCTTGGACAGCACCTCGCCGGGATGCTCGGCCAGGCAGCGCAGGACGGCGAACTCCCGCTCGGTGAGGGTGATCTCGGCGCTGCCCCGGCCGCAGCGGCGGCCCGTCGGGTCCAGCCACAGGTCGCCGACTCGCAGCAGCGGGCCAGGGGTCTGGCTGCGGCGGATCAGGGCGCGCAGCCGGGCCAGGAAGACCAGGTAGGAGAACGGCTTGGTGAGGTAGTCGTCGGCGCCGGTGTCCAGGCCCTCGGCCTCGTCGTACTCGCCGTCCTTGGCGGTCAGCATCAGGATCGGGGTGGTGACGCCGTCGGCGCGCAGCGCCTCGCACACCTTGTAGCCGTTCAGGCCGGGCAGCATGATGTCGAGCACGATCGCCCGGTAGGCGTGCCGCTGGGCCAGCCGCAGGCCGGTGAGGCCGTCCGGGGCGAGGTCGACGGTGTACCCCTCGGCCTCCAGGCCGCGCCGTACGGCCGCCGCGACCTGTGCGTCGTCCTCCACCACCAGAATCTCCATGCGGATCAGGATGCCACCGGCGCCGGATCCGTTCCTTAAGCCGTCTTCAGCTTTCTCAGCCTCGCTTCAGGGACGCGGGTGCATGCTCTCGCCGGTTCCACCGGCCCGTTCGGGCCGGTGCCCGGATCGAGAGGGGGTTGGGAATGGCCGTCCTCCAGGAGAGGGCCGTCGGGGCCAGGGAGCCGGCCGGCGGCGCGAGAAGATCCGCCCGCGCTGCCGCCCGGCACCGCAGGCCGCGCCGTGCGCTGCCGCCCAGCCTGGTGATGGCGGCCGGGACGGTGGTGTCCCGGGCCACCGGCTTCGTCCGGTCGGCACTGCTGGTGGCGGTCCTCGGCTCGGGGCTGCTCGCGGACGGGTACAACGTGGCCAACACGGTGCCCAACATCCTGTTCGTGCTGCTGATCGGCGGCGCGCTGAACACCGCGCTGGTGCCCCATCTGGTGCGCGCCGCGAAGGAGTCGGCGGACGGCGGGGCGGCGCACGTCGACCGGCTGGTGACGGTGCTGGTGGTCGCCCTGCTGGTGCTGACGGCGGTGGTGGTGCCGGGCGCGCCGTACGTCGTGCGGGCGTACACCTCGTACGACGGCGGGCAGTTGGACCGGACCGTGCTGCTGGCGTACCTGTGCCTGCCGCAGGTGTTCTTCTACGGGCTGTTCACCGTGCTCGGCCAACTCCTCAACGCCCGTCGGCGGTTCGCGCCGATGGCGTGGGCGCCGGTGCTCAACAACCTGGTGGTGATCGGGGTGTTCGGCGCCTACCTCGGCCGAGGTTCCTTCGACACCGCCGACCTGACCGTCCTCGGCGCCGGGACGACGGCCGGGGTGGTGGCGCAGAGCCTGGTGCTGCTGCCCTGCCTGCGGGCGGCCGGAGTGCGGCTGCGGCCGCGCTGGGACTGGCGGCAGGCGGGGCTCGGCGAGCCGCTGCGGGCCGCCGGGTGGACGCTGCTGCTGGTGCTCAGCGACCAGGTGGGCTACTGGGTGGTGACCAGGCTGTCGACCTCGGTCGGCGCGCAGGCCGCCGCGGCCGGGCTGCCGGGTGTCGGGTACACCGCGTACAGCAGCGCGTACCTGCTGTGGATCGTGCCGCACGGCGTGGTCACGGTGTCGGTGGTGACGGCGGTCGTTCCCGCGCTCAGCGCGGCCTGCGACTCCCCGGGGACCGTCCGCGCGCTGCTCGCCCGTACCGTCCGCACCATCGGGGTGGTCACCGTCCCGGCGGCCTGCGCGTTCGCGGTCCTCGCGCCGCAGCTGTGCGCGCTCGCCTTCGGCCACGGCCGCACCGATCCCGCCGACGTGCGGGCCATCGCCGGAATGCTGACCGCCTTCGCGCCCGGCCTGGTGCTGTACTCCGCCGGCTACGCGCTGACCCGTGCCTTCTACGCGCTCGGTGACAGCCGTACGCCCTTCCTGCTCAACCTGCTGCCGGTCGCCTCGACCGCTCTGGGGGCGGTGCTCTGCCACCGGCTGCTGCCGCTGCGCTGGGCCGTCACCGGGATGGCGGGCTGCTACGGAGGATCGTTTCTCCTCACCTGTGTGGCCGCCTCCCTGCTGCTGCGCCGACGGCTCGGGCCGCTACGGGTCCTGGGGGCCCACGCGAAGCTGCTGTCGGCCGCCCTCCCGGCCGCTGCCGCCGCCTGGTGGACGACCCGGTACGGCCTCGTGCCGGCCGTCGCGGTCCTCGCGGCCGGCTACCTCCTCCTCGCCCACCTCCTCCGCATCGAAGAACTGTCCGCCCTCACCACACGATTGCGCAGACGCTCATGACTCTCCTCCCCACCGATGTCGCCCGTGTCCTCGACGTCCTCCTCCCCGAGGGCCACCCGCTACGCGCCCAGGTCCCGCACCTGCGCGTCGAGTCCCGCTGCCGGTGCGGCTGCAGCACGGCCCTGTTCGCCGGCGTCGAGGACGGTGCCCGCTCGGAGGTGGTGGCCGAGGCGGCGATCGGCTCCGACGGCGAGGTCATCCTCTTCGCCGAGGACGGACGGCTCTCCTGGCTGGAGGTCTGCTCCTGGACCGACCCCAAACTCACCCTCGTCGACGCGGCCCGCTTCCTCCGGGGGGAACCCGGGCAGCCGGAGTGAGCGTCGTTCCGGACATGCCTGCTGTTCTCGTTCTCGGCTTCGACCCGCACGCCGTCCCCGGTATGGACGGCGACGCCATGACGGCCGTCCTCGACGCCGAACTCGCCCGCTTCGCCGACCACGGCATCGACGCCACCGCGACCCTGGTCGCGCCCGACGACACCGCCGAACCCGCCATCGTGGCGGCCCTCGGCGGCCGGGACTGGGACGTCGTCGTCATCGGCGGCGGCATCCGCAAGCCCGAACCGGCGCTGCCCTTCTTCGAGCTCGTGGTCAACCTCGTCCGCCGCCACGCACCCCGGGCCGCCCTCGCCTTCAACACCAGCATCGCCGACAGCGTCGAAGCCGCCCGGCGCTGGCTCTGAGCCGTACGTCCGTCGGCTCCCCGCTCCACCGGGCCTGCGCACTCCCGCCGTTCTCCGGGGCGGCGGTGCCCCAGGGCGCGGACGGGACGGGCGTTCAGCCGGGGGTGGCGAGGTTGCGGCGACAGGGGCACAGCGGTTCCAGGGTCAGCATTCCGGCAGTCTGGCCCGCAGGGCCTCGGTGAACCACCGGAACACCTCGGCCAGGCTCTCCGGGACGGGCCAGCCGTTGATGATCGCCAGCAGCTGCCAGTAGCGCTCGGCGCGCGGGTCGTCGGCGGCCTCCAGGCGGGTGAGGAGCCAGTGCCGCAACGCGGCGTCGTCGGGGCGGCCGAAGGTCTCGGCGTAGGCGGCGGTGAGGGAGGCGACGACGGGGGCGGCGTCGGGGGAGCCGGGGGCGACGCCGTCCGTCAGTGCCGTGCCGACCAGCGACCGTACGGTCCCGGTGAGCGCGTGGTGCAGGCCGGTGCGGTCCCCGTCGGCCCGCTCGGCGGCCTGGTGTTCGGCCATCCTCCGCACCGCCGCGCGGAAGTCCGGGTCCTGGACGAGTTCGCCCAGTTCCACCCAGGCCTCGACCTGCTCGGCCCGCGGTTCGTCGGGCAGTTCGGGCATGGCGGAGCGCATCATGGCGACGAACTCCGGGTTGGCGTCCAGGCCGCCGAAGGCCTCGTCGACGAAGTCGTGGACCAGGCGCCGGCGTTCGGCGTCGGAGAGCTCGGCGAGCTTGTGCATGAGTTTCATCTCCTCGGGTGTGGAGCCGCGTTGGGCGACGGCGAGCAGCACCGCCCGGCGCAGCCGGAGCGTGCGGATCTGCACCTCCAGCGCCTCGGCGTGCGCGGCGGCGACCTCGTGCAGCGGGGTCTCCCGCTCCAGCACCCGGCGGATCGCGGGCAGGTCGAGCCCGAGCTCGCGCAGGGTGCGGACGAGGTCCAGCCGGGCGAGCGCGTGGACGTCGTAGCGCCGGTAGCCGGCGGCGGTGCGGTCGGTGGGCGGCACGAGGCCGGTGTCGGCGTAGAACCGGATGGCCTTGACGGTGAGTCCGGTGCGGCGGGCCAGGTCGCCGATCGAGTAGAGCGTGTCGCTGCCGTCCATGGACCTCACTCTGGACTCTCCCCTTACCGGAGACGCAAGCCCGTGTCCTCAGGGGACGGGCCCTAAGGTCGTGGCCATGAACGACACTGACAACGGGGCCCCGATCCGCGTGCTGCTCGCGGAGGATCAGGGGATGGTCCGGGAGGCGCTGGCCGCGCTGCTCGGGCTGGAGGGGGACATCGACGTCGTCGCGCAGGTCGGCCGCGGGGACGAGGTGGTGGCGGCGGTACTCGCGAACGACGTGCAGGTGGCCGTGCTGGACATCGAGATGCCGGGGATGACGGGCATCGAGGCGGCTGCCGAGCTGCGCGGCCGGGCGCCCCGGACGAAGGTGGTCATCGCGACGACCTTCGGCCGGCCCGGCTACCTGCGCCGGGCGATGGAGTCGGGTGCGCACGCCTTCCTGGTGAAGGACGCGCCGGCCGCCGAACTGGCGGAGGCGATCCGCCGGGTGCTGCGCGGCGAGCGGGTGATCGACCCGGCGCTGGCCGCCGCCGCGCTGGCCGAGGGCGCCAACCCGCTGACCGCGCGCGAGCGGGACGTGCTGGGCGCGGCCGCCGGCGGCGCGGTGAACGCGGACATCGCCAGGCGGCTGCACCTGTCCGAGGGGACGGTGCGCAACTACCTGTCCATGGCGATCCAGAAGACCGACGCCCGCAACCGCACCGAGGCGGTCCGGATCGCCCGCGAGAAGGGCTGGCTGTAGGGAACGGGATCAGTTGAGCCGGTGCCGGGCCGCCCGGGCCTCCTGCCGGACCTTGGCGGCGGTGTCCGGGTCGAAGGCGTCCAGGATCTGCGCGTAGGCGTCCATCTCCGCCGAGCCGCCGAGGAAGTCCCCGGTGCGGACGAGGAGTTCGGCCCGTTCCAGGCGCAGCTGGGCGGGGTGGCGGGGCAGCAGCAGGGCGAGTTCGGTGGCCCAGAGCTGGGTGCGGGCGTGCTCGGGGCGGTCGGCGGCCCAGGCCCGGATGTTGCCGAGCACCCGCAGCACGATCTCCAGCGGCTGGGCAGGGGTGAGCAGGGCGGGGGTGAACTCCTGCCCGGCGGCGGCGACCAGCCGCTCGGCGTCCTCCGGGTCGAGCAGCCGCCCGCCGTGGAACGGGTCGGCCAGGACGTAGTCCTCGCCGCCCGCCGGGCCGCCGACCGCGACGATGAAGTGGCCGGGCAGCGCGATGCCCTGGACGGTCAGTCCGGCCCGCTGTCCGACCGCCATCCACACCAGGGAGAGCATGATCGGCAGCCCGCGCCGCCGCCGCAGCACCTCGGGCAGCAGCGAGGACTCCAGCCGCCGGTAGTCCGACTGCCGCCCGTGGAAGCGCTCCCGCCCGCCGAGCACCGCGGCGAGCAGCGCGGCGGTCTCCTCCGGCCCGGTGGGCGCCCGCTCGGCGACCGCCAGCCGGACCGCCGCCGCGTGCCGCTCCAGCGCGGCCTCGCAGGCGGCGAGCAGCGCGTCCACGTCCGGCGGCTCACCGGGGTCGCCGGGGTCGGGCACCATGCCGTGCTCGGCGGCGGCGAGCAGGCACAGCAGCACCGGGTCGGGCTGCTCGGCGCGGGCGGCGGTCCGGAAGCGGTCTCTGCTCTGCTCGGTCACGGTGACGGCGACGGCTTTCGTACGGCGGACGGACAAGGCGGTGGACGGGCAAGCGGGCGATCGGACGGACGGTACGGCCTGGCGGCTACCCCTGGGGAAGAAGGGCGTAGTGGTAAGTGTGACTGGTCGTGAAGCCGAGTCCGTCATAGAGCGCGATCGCCGCCGTGTTCTCCGCCTCGACCTGGAGGTACCCGCCGCTCGCGCCCTCCTCGGCCGCGCGCGAGGCGAGCACCGCCATGACCGTCGTCGCCAGCCCGGCCCGCCGGGCGTACGGCTGGACCTCGATCGCGCCGAAGCAGGCCCAGGCCCCCTCGATGACACAGCGTCCGATCGCCAGCGGCGGCTGCCCGGGGGCGCCCGGCACGGTGGCGAACCAGACCGAGGGCCCGCCGTGCAGCACCTGCCGGGCGGCCTCCTCGACCGCCGGGTCGCCGCTCACCCGCCGGTACACCGACAGCCACCGGGCGTCCGCGGTCCGCGCCAGCCGGACCCTCTCGTGCCCGGCGCCGGTCCGGGCGAGCCCGGCCAGCGGGGCGGTGCGGACCAGGGTGGGCGCGTACCCGGCCCCGAGCCGGTCGAGTTCGGCGACCAGCGTCTGCGGCGAGCCGGGGGAGACCACCTCGACGTACGCGGGCAGCCCGCGCGCCGCGTACCAGGCGCGGACGGCTTCCAGGGCCCGGGGCAGCGGCAGTCCCGGGTCGCCGAGGGCCTGGACGGAGTTGGCCCGCCGGGTGAACCCGGACGCGGCGCGCAGCGTCCACTCGCCGAGCGGCTCCTGCTCGACGGCCGGCCAGCCGCGCCCGGCGATCCGCTGCAGTTCGACCGGCGAGGTGACCGGCAAGGGGGCACGCCGGGCCGGAAACGGCGGCACGACCTTGCCCGCGACCAGCAGTTTCTCCGGCAGGAACACCGGCTCGCCGGAGCGCGGGACGATCGTCAGTCCATGATCGTCCCACGATGTGAGCACGCCGATCGAATCCCGGAACACCGGCCGGTCGTCCACGAACTCCGCGAGGCGGCGGACGGACACGCGTCGTCCCACGTCAGAGCGATCTATCCGGACCTCCGGACGGCCGTCGACCGGGTTGTCCGTCGCCATCTGGCCACCTCCTGTGCAATTGCGGTCTCCGACCCGCGATACTAGGGGCGGGCATCGACGACGCCGCGCTCACCGCGCACGGCAGCAGAACAGAACGGGCCGCCAGGCCCTTCCGAGGAGGAACGACAGCGTGACCTACGTCATCGCGCAGCCTTGTGTCGACGTGAAGGACAAGGCGTGCATCGAAGAGTGCCCGGTTGACTGCATCTACGAGGGCGAGCGATCGCTCTACATCCACCCGGATGAGTGTGTCGACTGTGGCGCGTGCGAGCCGGTCTGCCCGGTCGAGGCGATCTTCTACGAGGACGACACTCCGGAGGAGTGGAAGGACTACTACAAGGCGAACGTCGAGTTCTTCGACGACCTGGGTTCGCCCGGTGGCGCCTCCAAGCTCGGCCTGATCGAGCGTGACCACCCGTTCATCGCCGCTCTGCCGCCGCAGAACGCCGACCACTGACGATTTGGTGGCAAATCAGCTGTGAGCACCAACAGCACGCGCGCGCCGTTCCCGGGCCACCCGGGGGCGGCGCGCCGCGTTTCGGACAAGCTTCCGGTCTTCCCCTGGGACAAGCTGGAGCCGTACAAGGCGACCGCCCTGGCCCACCCCGGCGGGCTCTGCGACTTCTCCGTCGGCACCCCGGTGGACCCGGTTCCCGAGGTGATCCAGAAGTCGCTGGCCGCGCACACCGACACGCCCGGCTACCCGACCGTCTGGGGCCCGCTGGAGCTGCGCGAGGCGATCGCCGGCTGGCTGCACCGCCGGCTCGGCGCGGAGATCGGCCCGCAGGCCGTGCTGCCGACCGTCGGCTCCAAGGAGCTGGTGGCCTGGCTGCCGACCCAGCTCGGCCTCGGCCCCGGCGACCAGGTCGCCTACCCGCGCCTGGCCTACCCGACCTACGAGGTGGGCGCCCGGCTGTGCGGCGCCGAGCCGGTGGAGTACGACTCGGTGGACGAGCTGGACGGCTCCCGGGTGCGGCTGCTCTGGGTGAACTCGCCGTCCAACCCGACCGGCCGGGTGCTGGGCGCGGACGAGCTGCGCCGCGCCGTCGAGTGGGCCCGGGAGCACCGGGCCCTGCTGGTCAGCGACGAGTGCTACCTGGAGCTGGGCTGGGAGGCCGACCCGGTCTCCGTCCTGCACCCGGACGTCTGCGGCGACGGCCACGAGGGCCTGCTGGCCGTCCACTCGCTCTCCAAGCGCTCCAACCTGGCCGGCTACCGCGCCTCCTTCGTGGCGGGCGACCCGGTGGTGGTCAAGGAGCTGCTGGAGGTGCGCAAGCACGGCGGCATGATCGTGCCGGCGCCGGTGCAGGCGGCGACGGTCGCCGCGCTCGCGGACGACGCGCACGTGGCCGAGCAGCGCGAGCGGTACGCGGCCCGGCGCTCGGCGCTGCGGGCGGCGCTGGAGGCGTACGGCTTCCGGATCGAGCACTCCGAGGCGAGCCTCTACCTGTGGGCGACCCAGGACCGCCCGTGCTGGGAGACCGTGGCCGAACTGGCCGAGCTGGGCATCCTGGTGGCGCCCGGCGACTTCTACGGGCCGGCCGGCGACCGCTTCGTGCGGGTCGCGTTCACGGCGACCGACGAGCGGGTCGCCGCGGCCGTGGAGCGGCTGGGCGCGGCGCGCTGACCGCACGCGGGAGACCGTACGGCGAAGGGGGCCGGTGTCACGGACACCGGCTCCCTTCGGCACGCTCCCCGGAAACGGGGGGTTACAGCGGGAGGCCGCCGCCGAGGTGGCCGCCGTTGAGACCGCCCAGCAGGCCGCCGAGCGGGCCGAGCGCGCCGGTGAGGCCGGACAGCGGGTTGTTCGAGCCGAGGTCGGCACCGCCGAGGCGGTTGGCCGACCCGTGCTCGGCCAGGCCGAGCACGTCGGTGGCGGGCAGGTCGGCCGGCAGCGCGCGCTCGACCGAGCCGAGCGGCAGCGCCCGCTGCACCGCGCCGACCGGCAGCGCGTCGGCGACGGCGGTGCCGCCGGGGACGGCGCCGGTGACCGTTTCGGCGCCCGGCAGGGCCTGGGTGACCGAGCCGGCCTCGGTGAGCCCGCCGAGCGGGCCGGTGCCGGCGATGGCGCTGCGGGTGCCCGCGGCCTTGCCGGTGACGGCCTCGCCGAGCTTGCCGGCCAGTGCCGAGGCGACCTTCGGGGTGACCGAGGAGAGCTGGCCGGCGGTCGCGGCGGTCTGGTCGACCGGGGCGGTCAGCGAGCCGGCCTTCTCGTTCGCCTCGGGCAGCTGCTGGGCGACGATGTTGCCGGCGGCGTCGGCGGAGGCCGGTACGCCCGCGGCGACGGTGGCCGCGCCGGTGGAGCCGGCGGCCTGGCCGAGCTGGTGGGTGGTGTGCTGGAGGGTGGAACCGGCGTCGGAGTTGGTCAGCTGGCCCAGCGGTGCCGCGAGGTCGCTCTTGGGCAGCAGGGCGTCCCCGCCCAGGGCGGACGCGGAGCCGGCCGCGACCAGCGGGGTCGCTCCGGCGGCCACGACGAGCGCGGCCTGGGCGATCCGGCGCGTGAGGGGGTGAGACATGGGGCTCCTCGAAGGGGTCTGGGTCCGTCCCGTCCGCCCCAAGGGACCGGGCGTGGACGACCGGGCGGACGACGTTGTTACCGCTTGAGAAGCCAGAAGGTTTCGGCCGACGCAAGGAATCTTCCTGACCGACCATCGGATCGTACGACCGCAGCGGGGCGGCCCGCCAGGCCCGGTCGGACGTCGCCGAACCGGCCCCGGCCAAGGGGAGTGACGGTTCTCCACCCCGGTTCGCCGGAACGGGCGGTCGGTCCACCGGGGTTGACCGGAATCACCCGTCCGGCGGCAACCCGAACGCCTGTGCGTCAGCTCTTGTCGGCCGGGGCCAGCGTGACCTGGACGAGCTTCGTCGAGGTGCCCGAGGTCTGGGTCTGCCAGCCGTCCTCGGACTTGGACTTGCGCCAGATCTTCCCGTCGTAGGCGACCGTCGCGATGCCCAGCTGCTGGGCCTGGGCGACCGCCCAGTGGGCGACCTCCCAGCCGCCGGCCCGCTCGGCGCCCACCCCGCCGTCCGCCCCCGCGTCCGAGGAGGAGGTCAGCGCGGCGGTGGCCGGGTCCGGGGTCAGCGAGACGGCGTTCTCGGCGCCCTTGATGGTCGAGGTGTAGCCGGTCGCCGGGGTCACCGTGCGGCCGAACTCCCGGCGCACCCGGTCGGACAGCACCTGGGCCCGGTCCGGCGCCGCGGCCGGGGTCGCGGTGGCACCCGGGGTGGCGGAGGCGGAGTCCGCCGGGTCCGGCTTGGCGTAGTCGTGCACCACGCAGGAGAACGAGGCGGGCTCCCGGCCGGCCAGCGCCGAGGTGAGCAGGGTCGCCTTGGTCTCGTGCTTGGCGTAGGCCTGCGGGTAGCCGCTCTTCTGCACCGTCTGCGCGGCGTCGGTCAGCGGCATCCGGGTGTAGCCGGGGACCTTGACCAGGCCGTCCAGGAACTTGTTGGTCGCGTACACCGGGTCCGAGATCTGCGCCGGGGTGCCCCAGCCCATCGACGGCCGCTGCTGGAAGAGGCCGATCGAATCCCGGTCGCCGCCCGCGAGGTTGCGCAGCTTGGACTCCTGCATGGCGGTCGCCAGCGAGATCGCGGTGGCCCGGTCCGGCAGCGCGCGCGAGCGCGCCACCGCGGCGATCGTCGCAGCGTTGGCGGCCTGCGGCAGCTCCAGCGTGCCGCTGCCGGCCGCGGTCTTCACCGTGCACTCCTCGGACGCGCCCGGCTTGAAACCGAACCACCAGATCCCGACCACGGCCAGACCGGCGACCAGGGCCAGGCCGAGCAGCCCGACGATCACCATCAGCAGGGCGCGCAGCGGCCCGCGGCGGCGAGTGGGCTCCTCTTCGTCGCCCAGCTCCTCGCTGCTCCTTCTCCTGGCCACCGTCGCCCCTCTCGCGCCTGCTCCTTGATCCGACACCGTACCCACTCGGACGGATGTACGGCGCCCCCCGGTTGCCGAACCGAGTCCGATCCGTGTCACGGAACGGCCGCACCGGGCGGACTAGGCTGGCGCCCATGAGCAGCCCGAATCCGACGCACCTGGACCTCACTCTCGACGGCGGCGCGCTGACCGCACGGCTCGTCGACTTCCCCTCGGTGAGCGGCGACGAGCAGGCGCTCGCCGACGCCGTGGAGGCCGCGCTGCGCGGCTACCCGCACCTCACCGTGGACCGCCACGGCAACAACGTGGTCGCCCGGACGAACCTGGGCCGGGCCGAGCGCGTCGTCCTGGCCGGCCACCTGGACACCGTGCCGATCGCCGACAACCTCCCCTCGTACGTCGAGGGCGACCTGCTCTACGGCTGCGGCACCTCGGACATGAAGTCCGGCGTGGCCGTCCAGCTGCGCCTCGCCGCCACGCTGACCGAGCCCAACCGCGACCTCACCTTCGTCTTCTACGACTGCGAGGAGGTGGAGGCCCACCGCAACGGCCTGGGCCACCTCGCCGAGGACCACCCGGAATGGCTGGCCGGCGACTTCGCGGTGCTGATGGAGCCCAGCGGCGGCATGGTCGAGGGCGGCTGCCAGGGCACCCTGCGGGCGCAGGTGCGGCTCACCGGCGTGCGCGCCCACGCGGCCCGCAGCTGGCTCGGCGACAACGCCATCCACCACGCCGCCGAGGTGCTCACCCGGCTCGCGAACTACGAGCCGCGCCGGGTGGAGATCGACGGTCTGGAGTACCGCGAGGGCCTGAACGCGGTCCGGATCGACGGCGGCGTGGCCGGCAACGTGATCCCGGACGAGTGCGTCGTGACGGTCAACTTCCGCTACGCGCCGGACCGCAGCGAGGCGGACGCGGAGAAGCACGTGCGCGAGGTCTTCGACGGCTTCGAGCTGACCGTCACCGACTTCGCGGCGGGTGCCCTGCCCGGACTCTCCCAGCCGGCCGCCCAGGCCTTCGTGGCGGCCACCGGCGGCCAGGCCCGGGCCAAGTTCGGCTGGACCGACGTCGCCCGGTTCAGCGCACTCGGCGTTCCGGCGGTCAACTACGGCCCCGGTGACCCGAACCTGGCGCACAAGCGGGAGGAGCACTGCTCGCTGAGTGCCATCGCCGAGGCCGAGGAGCGGCTGCGCGGCTGGCTGACCAGCTGAACCGCGCGCGGCACCGCTCGTCCGATCAGCAGCCGAACGACACCTTCCGGATGCTCAACCGACCTTCCCCCGTTGCCTGAAAACGGGGGAAGGCGGGCGTAGGGTTTCGTCATGACAGGCACAGGAGACGAGAAGCGCTACGGTCACGGCCCCGAGCAGGTCGGGGTGCCGCGGAAGAAGAAGGCCTGGCCCGAGAAGCAGAAGGGCCCGGTGCTGGTGCGCCGGGACCAGGTCGGCACGAGCACCACGGACCAGCGCCTGCTGGACACCACCGGCCCCACCGACTGGCTGCACACCGACCCGTGGCGGGTGCTGCGGATCACCTCCGAGTTCGTCGAGGGCTTCGGCGCCCTCGCCGAACTCCCGCCCGCGATCAGTGTCTTCGGCTCCGCCCGGACCACGGTCGACTCGCCCGAGTACGAGGCGGGCGTCGCCATCGGCCGGGCCCTCGCCGAGGCCGGCTACGCGGTGATCACCGGCGGCGGCCCGGGCGCGATGGAGGCCGCCAACCGCGGCGCCTCCGAGGCCGGCGGCCTCAGCGTCGGGCTCGGCATCGAGCTGCCCTTCGAGCAGGGCCTCAACGAGTTCGTCGACCTCGGGCTGAACTTCCGCTACTTCTTCGTCCGCAAGACGATGTTCGTGAAGTACGCGCAGGGCTTCGTGGTCCTGCCCGGCGGCCTCGGCACGCTGGACGAGCTGTTCGAGGCGCTCACCCTGGTCCAGACGAAGAAGGTCACCCGCTTCCCGGTGATCCTCTACGGCAGCGCCTACTGGGGCGGCCTGTACGAGTGGCTGAAGAACACCCTGGTCGAGCAGGGCAAGGCGGCCCCGCACGACCTGGAGCTGTTCCACATCACCGACGAGATCGACGAGGTCATGAAGATCCTCGCCGACGCCCGCCGGCCCGGCAACGAGATCTAGCGGGAGCGAGCCGCGCGAGCGAGCCGAGCGCCAAAGAGAGGAGCGACAAGCGAGGCACGAGCGCCGGAGCGACGAGCGTCGGCACCGGGTCCCGAGCGCTCCGGAGCCGAGCCGAGCGCGATCAAGGGACCCTAGGCCAGCCCCCGGCGGGCGACCGCCGGGGGGCGGGTGCCCCGGATCGAGGCGACCATGTCCAGCACCTGGCGGGTCTCCGCGACCTGGTGCACCCGGTAGACCTGCGCGCCCAGCCAGGCCGAGACCGCGGTGGTGGCCAGGGTGCCGAGCAGCCGCTCGTCCACCGGCTTGTCCAGGGTCTCGCCGACGAAGTCCTTGTTGGAGAGCGAGACCAGGACGGGGAAGCCGGTCGCGGTCATCTCCGGCAGCCGCCGGGTGGCCTCCAGCGAGTGCCGGGTGTTCTTGCCGAAGTCGTGCCCAGGGTCGATGATCACCGCATCCCGCCGCACGCCCAGCTCCACCGCGCGCTCGGCCAGCCCCACGGTCACGCGCAGGATGTCCGCCATCACGTCCTCGTACCCGATCCGGTGCGGCCGGGTGCGGGGCTCGGCGCCGCCCGCGTGGGTGCAGACCAGCCCGGCGTCGTAACGGGCGGCCACCTCGGCGAGCCTCGGGTCCACCCCGCCCCAGGCGTCGTTCAGCAGGTCCGCGCCCGCCTCGCAGACCGCCTCGCCGACCTCGTGCCGCCAGGTGTCCACGCTGATCACCGCCTCGGGGTGGCGCTTGCGCAGCTCGGCCACGAAGGGGACGGTGCGCCGCAGCTCCTCCTCGACCGTGACCTCGTCGCCCGGCCCGGCCTTCACCCCGCCGATGTCCAGGACGGCCGCGCCCTCGGCCATCGCCCGGTCCGCGGCGGCGAAGGCGGCCTCGTCGGCGAAGGTCGCACCCCTGTCGAAGAACGAGTCCGGCGTCCGGTTGACGATCGCCATGATCACCAGCTCGTCGTCACCGAATTCCCGCGGTCCCAGGCGCAGTGCCACCGATGTCTCCTCCACAGCTCCTGCGGGTGCGATGATGGCCCCCGGCCTCACTAAGGGACCATGCTGTCATGATCAGTGTGGTTACCTGCCACCACATAGCGGACCGGCCGGGAGTTCGGGAGGACAGCTCGTGTTCTGGGTGATCGTGGTCGCCATGGCCGTGGTGGTCGGCGGTGCCGCCCTGGTGGCGCTCGGCGGGGGCGGCTCGATGCCGGAGGCGGCACCGGACCGCATTTCCGCGCGGCTGCCGCAGGACCGCCCGCTGGGCAAGGCGGACGTGGACGAGCTGCGCCTGCCGATGGCGCTGCGCGGCTACCGGATGGACGAGGTGGACGACGTCCTGGACCGCCTCGGCGCCGAACTCGCCTACCGCGACGTGCGGATCGCCGAGCTGGAGGCCGCAGCCCACCTGCGCGGCGCGGTCGAGGCGACCACCGCACCGGACCCGGGGGCCGAACCGCTGCCCGGCCTGGAGCAGTTCGCCCGGGTGGTCGAGCCGGCCGTGGCGCTCGCCGAGCAGCCGGCCGCGGAGCAGGCCCCCGAGGATGCGAAGCCGGCGGCGGAGAAGTGACGGAGGCGGCCGAGGGTGCGGTTCTCGGCGCGGACGGCCTGCGCCGCTGCGGCTGGGGCGACTCCACCGACGACTACCGGGTCTACCACGACACCGAGTGGGGCCGCCCGGTGCACGGCGACGACGCACTGTTCGAGCGGGTCTGCCTGGAGGCCTTCCAGTCCGGCCTGTCCTGGCTGACCATCCTGCGCCGCCGCGAGGGCTTCCGGGCCGCGTTCGCGGGCTTCGAGATCGCCAAGGTCGCCGAGTTCGGCGAGGCGGACAAGGAGCGCCTGCTCGCCGACACCGGCATCATCCGCAACCGGGCCAAGATCGAGGCGGCGATCGCCAACGCGCGGGTCGCCCGCGGCCTGGAGGGCGGCCTGGACGCGCTGATCTGGCAGTTCGCCGCCGATCCGGGCCGACCGGCCCCCCGCGCGATGAGCGAGGTGCCGGCCGTCACGCCGGAGTCGACGGCGCTGGCGAAGGCGCTGAAGAAGGCGGGCTTCCGCTTCGTCGGCCCGACCACCGCCTACGCCCTGATGCAGGCCTGCGGGCTGGTCGACGACCACCTGGCGGACTGTCACGTCCGCACCGGCGCCAAGGGCTGACCACCGGGCCCCGGCCGGCCGACCCGGGCCCGCCGACTGCCCTAGCGGCCCAGGTACTTCGGCTTCTCCTTGGCGATGAAGGCGCGCACCGCGATCCGGTGGTCCTCGCTCTCGCCGGCCAGCGTCTGCAACTCGTCCTCCTTGTCGAGGAGTTCGTCCAGCGAGTGGGAGGCGCCGTATGCCAGCGACTCCTTGATGGCGCCGTAGGCGACGGTCGGGCCCTCGGCCAGCTCGCGGGCGAAGACCCTTGCGGTGGCGGCGAGTTCCTCGGCCGGCACCACCTTGGTGGCCAGGCCCAGCTCCATCGCCTCGGCGGCCTTGACGGTCCGGGGCAGCATCAGCAGCTCGGTGGCCCTGGCGTGCCCGACCAGCCGGGGCAGCGTCCAGGAGGCGCCCGAGTCCGCGGTCAGCCCGATCCCGGCGAAGGCGGTGTTGAAGCCGGCCCGGTCGGACAGGATGCGGAAGTCGCAGGCGAAGGCGAGCGAGGCGCCGGCGCCGGCCGCCACCCCGCCGACGGCGGCGACGGTCGGCTTGCGCATCCCGGCCAGCGCCCGCACCAGCGGGTTGTAGTGCTCGGCGACGGTCCGCAGCGCGCCCTCGCCGGTCTCCTCGGCCCGCTTCAGCAGGGCCAGGTGCTCGTTCAGGTCCTGCCCGACGCAGAACGCCCGCTCGCCCGCCCCGGTGAGCAGTACGGCCCGCACCGCCGGGTCCGCGGCCGCGGCGGCCATGGTGTCGCGCAGTGCGATCTTGGTGGCGACGTCGAGCGCGTTCATCGCCTCCGGGCGGTTGATGGTGATGACGGCGAGGCCGCCGTCCAGCTCGTACAGCACGGAATCGGACATGGGTGAGGGCTCCCGGGGTCGTGGCGGTGTCGGTCGTGTGTGTCAGGATGCCGGAGCACGCGGGGGCCTGGGGAGTGTGAGGTATCGCACCTTCCGGTGGTGTCCACGCCGTCGCCACGCCGGGGCTTATGACGTGGTTTGCGGCGGTTGGGGACGGTCCGGCCGTGGTTGCACCGAGAGTGATGTTGGTCATCAGCCCGTGGCATGCGGGATAATGGCTTCCGATCAATGCGTTCGATACCGGCGGTGGACGGACTGCCGGTGCGTAGCTGAGCGGTTGCAGGAAGGGGAACGAGCATGGCGGCCATGAAGCCGCGGACGGGTGACGGCCCGCTCGAAGTCACCAAAGAGGGGCGGGGCATCATCATGCGCGTTCCGCTCGAAGGCGGCGGACGCCTCGTGGTGGAGCTCACGCCTGACGAGGCCGACGCCCTCGGCGAGGCCCTGAAGAAGGCCTGCGGCTGACCGCAGCAGGTGCTCGCCATCTCCTGGAGATGTGCTGCCGGGCCCGGGTACGACGTCATGTCGGCCCGGGTCCGCACGTTTTCCGGGCCCGGCGCCCCCGGGGGCGCCGGGCTCAGCGCTTGACGGCGCAGAGCAGCCCGTCCGACACCGGCAGCAGCGCCGGCAGCAGGGCCTCGCTCTCCCGCACGTCCCGGACCAGGTCCCGGACCGCGCCGGTCTGCGGGTCCTGGAGCTCCGGCTCGGCCAGCCGGCCCTCCTGGAAGACCCCCTCGAAGCAGACCATCCCGCCCGGCCTCAGCAGTCGCAGCGCCTCCAGCAGGTACTCGCAGGACTCGGCCGGGTCGCCGTCGCAGAACACCAGGTCGTACTGGCCGTCGGCGAGCCGGGGCAGCACGTCCAGTGCCCGGCCCGGTATGAACCGGGAGCGGTTGGCCGCGAACCCGGCCGCCTGGTACGCCTCGCGGGCCAGCTGCTGGCGCACCGGCTCCGAGTCCACCGTGGTGAGCACGCCGTCCGGCCGCATCCCGCGCAGCAGGTAGACCCCGGACACCCCGGTGCCGGTGCCGATCTCGGCCACCGCCTTGGCGCCCAGCGCGGCCGCCAGCAGCCGCAGGCAGGCCCCGCCGCTCGGCCCGATCGCCCGTATCCCGGTGCGCGCGGACTGTGCCCGGGCGTAGGTCAGCACCGCGTCCTCGCCCACGTAGGTGTCGGCGAGGGCCGCACGCGCGGGCCCGAACTCGCTGATGGCTGCCTCTTTCGGAGCCCCGGGCGGCGGCCCGGTGCCGAGGGATGTCGATATTTCCTGGCACAGATTACTGGCCGACCGGGAACCGCGTACGGCGGCGGGCCGTTGTCATGTCGGACCGGGCGCGGGAGACCTCCCGGGCACTTTTATCCGGGCTTGACGGGTGAGGTGGATATGGTGGTGGCCCTGCTGGGCAGAAGAGCCGACCGAGGAGGTGTGGCCGAGGGCGACGTCCCTGTGCGGCGGCACTCCCGCGGCACCGCGTCGGCCCGTACGCCGAAGCCCGTGATGAACCAGCCTGCGCACTCCGACCTGGACCAGCCCGTCGCCGCGCCGTCGGCCGTCGGTGCCACCGAGGCCCCCGCCCTCGCGACCTTCACCGAGGGCCACGACGCGCAGACCTGGACTCCGCCCACCTGGGAGGAGATCGTCGAGGCGCACAGCGCCCGCGTCTACCGGCTCGCCTACCGTCTGACGGGCAACCAGCACGACGCCGAGGACCTCACCCAGGAGGTCTTCGTCCGGGTGTTCCGTTCGCTGTCCACCTACACCCCCGGCACGTTCGAGGGCTGGCTGCACCGGATCACCACCAACCTGTTCCTGGACATGGTCCGCCGCCGCCAGCGCATCCGCTTCGACGCGCTCGGCGAGGACGCGGCGGAGCGGCTCGCCTCCCGCGAGCCCAGCCCGGCGCAGCACTTCAGCGACACCCACTTCGACGCCGACGTCCAGCACGCCCTGGACACCCTCGCGCCGGAGTTCCGCGCCGCCGTGGTGCTCTGCGACATCGAGGGCCTGTCCTACGAGGAGATCGCCGCCACGCTGGGCGTCAAGCTCGGCACCGTCCGCAGCCGCATCCACCGCGGCCGCTCGCACCTGCGTGCCGCGCTCAAGCACCGCGCCCCCGGCTCGGCCCCCGGCCGTGAGCGCCGCGGCGGCTCGGAGGAGCCGGTGCCGGTCGGCGTCGGCGCGGTCGAGGCCGCGGTCGCGCCCGGTGGGCGCGGACGGAGGCGACCGTGAGCGGAACCAGCCGGTCCGGTTCGGACCGGTCGGATGCATCCGACCGGTCCCTGACCCGACGGGGCTGGGCCCGGCCGGGCCGTCGTGGAGGCGACGAACCCGGTGAGCCCGCGCTGCCCCCGGTGGCACTGCCCGCGGACACGTCGCTGCACGCGCTTCCCGTGCGCCCCGCCGCACCCGCCGCCGAGGAGCACCACCTCGGCGAGCGCCTCTCCGCCTTCCTGGACGGCGAACTCGGCCACAACTCGCGCGACCGCGTCCAGGCCCACCTGGCGACCTGCCCGCAGTGCCTCGCCGAGGCCGACGAGGGCCGCGCCGTCAAGCACATGCTGACCCGCACCAGCACGCCCGGCCCGTCCTCCGCGCTGATGGCCCGCCTGATGGCCGTCGGCAACCTCCCCGAGGACGCTCCGGCGGACCGCGACTGGCCGGCCGGGCGCGGGCACCGCGATGACGACGACGACCTGCCCGGTGGCGGGGTCGCGGCCACCGGCACGCTCGGCGGCAGCCGGCTCGACGGCGGCTCCTTCGGCCGCGGTGCCGGCGCCTCCTTCGGCGCGGGCGCGCTCGGTGCCGACGCTCCGGTGCCCGGGGTCGACCCGCGCGCCTTCGGGCGCGGCGCGGTGCTGCGGCCGCTGATGGGCCGGCGCTCCGCCCGGCCCGAGCCCACCGCCGCCCCCGCCCGTCCGCAGCCGTCCGCGGCCGCCGTCCGCTCCTCCGCGCGGGGCCGCCGACTGGTGTTCGCCGCCGCGGGCGCCTTCTCCGTCGCCGCGGTGACGCTCGGCGGCGTCGGCGGGCTCAGCGCGCAGGGCGAGGAGCGCCACGGCACCACCGTCAGCCCGCCCGGTGGGGGTTCCGGCACCGGCCGCGCCGGGCTCGTCCCGATGACCGCACAGGCCCCGGCGGACTACGCGGGCCGCCCGGCCACCGCGACCCGCGACGCCACTCCACCGGGCTATCCCGAGCGTTACCCCGAGCGCTACCCCGGGGGATTCGCCGCACTGCGCCAGCAGGTTCGCTAGAACGGCCCTCGACGGACCCGGGATGCACGCTCTACTCCCCGTCCGGACGCCCTCGGCCACCGGCAGGTCTTTACCACGGCTTCATCCCAGCGTGGACCATGGACCCGCCGGTGGCCATTACCCTGTAGGAACCGTCGTCCGACGAGCTAGGGAGCAAAGGTGTTCAGCGACGTAAGTGGGCTGGAGGTCCTGACTCTGGTCGTGATGGCGATCATCATCTTCGGTCCGGACAAGCTGCCGAAGCTGATCCAGGACACCATGAACGTCATCCGGAAGATCCGTTCCTTCGCCGACAACGCGAAGGAGGACATCCGCAGCGAGCTGGGCCCCGAGTTCAAGGACTTCGAGTTCGAGGACCTGAACCCCAAGACCTTCGTCCGCAAGCAGCTCATGGGCGACCAGGACGACCCCCTGGGCCTCAAGGACATGAAGGACTCGCTGGACATCCGCTCCGTCCTGGACGACAAGCCCGCGGCGCCGGTGAACGGCCGCAGCGGCAGCGTCAGCTTCGAGAAGTCCGACCCGGCGCCCGCCTCCGCCGGGGCCCCGCTGGCGCCCGGCGAGCGGCCCCCGTTCGACCCGGACGCCACCTGATCGGTACCGCCTGCGGCGCCCCGGCTCCGCGCCACCGCCCCGCTCGGCCACCCGGCTGGGCGGGGCGGTGGCGTGTGCGCCGCTATTGTGCTGATTGTTCCCACTGGGCCGTCCGTCACACCGCGCCCCGCCGTGGACCGGGAACGGCCCCGGGGAGCGCCGCGGTACGCCACCATGGGAGCGCGCCACGGCAGGCAAACGTGTGTTTGAGGAGGCCCGGGGATGGACGCGACGAGTCAGACGGGAGGGGCGACGGCCATGGCCGGCGGCCCGGTGGTCGGCGGACAGGCCGGCCCGGCGGACCCGCTGGTGCCCTACCTGTCCGCCGACTTCCCCTGGTACGGGCTGGACGAGGGCTGGAGTGGCCGTCGCTTCCTGATGCAGGCCGGCGCCGGCCCCCGCACCGAGGGCGACGTCGACTACGGCTCGCTCGGCCACGGGGAGGAGCCGGCCAGGCAGTACGAGCCACGCGACGTGCGGAAGTTCGCCGTCGTGGTCACCGTGGCCCGCCGGGACAGCCGCCGCAGCGCCGACAACACCGGCACCCTGGAGGCGACCTCCGCCTCGTCCGCGGCCTGGCTGGCCGGCTCGGGCCTGCTCGCCGCGACCTGGCCCGGGCAGCTGGACCGGGCGCTGCGCCAGGACTGGCTGGACCAGCAGAGCAGCCTCGCCTGGGACCTCGCCGACGACCTGGCCGGCCCCGGCTGGTCCCCCCTCAGCCTCCCGGTCAACGGCCTGCCCCAGCCCTTCCGCTACCGCGAGTCCGAGTACGGCTGGGTGCTGGCGGGCGAGGCCCCCGGCGTCCTGCTGGGCGCCTACGGCCGGGGCGTCAGCGCCTACGGCATCGGCTTCTCCACCGTCCCGGACCTGGCCGCCTACACCCGGCCGTAGGGTCCGCGACGACGCGGGCCCGCGACCACGGCGTGGGGCCGGTGGTCATGACGAAGGGCCGGGTGGTCGGCCACCCGGCCCTTCGTCAGTCACGGCCTCAGAACTTGTTCTTGGGCGTCAGGCCCAGCGACATCCCGGACAGCCCGCGCTGGCGGCCGCCGAGCTTGCCGGCCACCGCGCGCAGGGCGGCGCCGGCCGGGGAGTCGGGCGCGGCGAGCACGACCGGGCGGCCGTCGTCGCCGCCCTCGCGCAGCCGCACGTCGATCGGGATCGAGCCGAGCACCGGGACGGTCGCGCCGACCGTGCGGGTGAGCGCGTCCGCGACGGTCTGGCCGCCGCCGGTGCCGAAGACGTCGATCATCTCGTCGCAGTGCGGGCACGGCATGCCGGACATGTTCTCGATCACGCCGACGATCTTCTGGTGGGTCTGCACCGCGATGGTGCCGGCCCGCTCGGCCACCTCGGCGGCGGCCATCTGCGGGGTGGTGACGATCAGGATCTCCGCGTTGGGGACCAGCTGGGCCACCGAGATCGCGATGTCGCCGGTGCCGGGCGGCAGGTCCAGCAGCAGCACGTCCAGGTCGCCCCACCAGACGTCGGCGAGGAACTGCTGGAGCGCGCGGTGCAGCATCGGGCCGCGCCAGACCACCGGGGCGTTGCCCGGGGTGAACATGCCGATCGAGATGACCTTCACGCCGTTCGCCTGCGGCGGCATGATCATGTCCTGGACCTGGGTCGGCCGGCCCTCGACGCCCAGCATGCGCGGCACGCTGTGGCCGTAGATGTCGGCGTCCACCACGGCGACCTTCAGGCCGTCGGCGGCCATCGCGGCCGCCAGGTTGACGGTCACCGAGGACTTGCCGACGCCGCCCTTGCCGGAGGCGACGGCGTAGACCCGGGTCAGCGTGCCCGGCTTGGCGAACGGGATCTCCCGCTCGGGGGCGCCGCCGCGCAGCAGCTGGGACAGCTCCTTGCGCTGCTCGTCGCTCATCACGTCGAGCTCGACCTCGACGCCGGTCACGCCGGGGACCTTCCCGACCGCCTCGCGCACCCGGGTGACGATGGTGTCGCGCATCGGACAGCCGGAGACCGTCAGGTAGACCGCGACGTGCACCGCGCCGCCCTCGGCGATCCCGACCGATTTCACCATGCCGATCTCGGTGATCGGGCGGTTGATCTCCGGGTCGTTGACGGTCGCCAGCGCCTGGCGTACGGACTCCTCCGTGACGCCGGCCGCGACCTCTGTCTCGTTGGCCATGCCTTGATGGTACGGCGCCCGGCGAGGTCCTTAACCGGTCGGTAGCGTGCCGCGGGTCACAGCGGCTCGGGGGCCTCCCGGCGCTCGTCGATCTCCTTGAGCAGGGACTGGAGTTCCGACCGGATGAAGTCCCGGGTGGCCACCTCGCCGAGCCCGTGCCGCAGGGCCGCGACCTCGCGGGTCAGGTACTCGGTGTCGGCGATGTTGCGGTCGCTGCGGGCCCGGTCCTGCTCCATGTTGACCCGGTCCCGGTTGTCCTGGCGGTTCTGCGCCAGCAGGATCAGCGGGGCCGCGTACGAGGCCTGCAGGGACAGCGCCAGGGTCAGGAAGATGAACGGGTACTCGTCGAAGCGCACGTTCGCCGGCAGCAGGGTGTTCCACGCTATCCAGACGACGACCACCACCGTCATCCAGACGATGAACCGGCCGGTGCCGAGGAAACGGGCGATCCGCTCGGACAGGACGCCGAAGGCCTCCGGGTCGTAGGAGGGCAGCGTGATCAGGCCGGGCCGTGCGGTGCGCGGCTGGTCGAGCCGGGCCCGGCCGGCGCCGGTGATCGGCGCGGTCTCGGCGCGCCGGTCCCGGCCGCCCTCGCGGGTGCGCAGTTCGCGCAGCTGACGCAGCTGGCGCAGTTCGCCCTGGAGGCGTCGGCGCGCGGAGTCGTCCGGCCGTCCGTTGCGGTCACCGTCCACCGGTCACCCCTTCCCTCTCGTCGTCGCGGTTCTCGTCGTGGGCGTGGGGCGCGGCGTCGCGCCAGTCGTCCGGCAGCAGGTGGTCGAGCACGTCGTCGACGGTCACCGCGCCGAGCAGGTGGTCCGCCTCGTCGACGACCGGCGCGGCGACCAGGTTGTAGGTCGCCAGGTAGCTGGTGATCAGCGACAGCGGGGTGTCCGGCGGCAGCGGGTCCAGGTCGTCGTCCACCAGCGAGCCGACCAGGACGTACGGGGGCTCGCGCAGCAGCCGCTGGAAGTGCACGGTGCCCAGGTAGCGGCCGGTCGGGGTCTCGTTCGGCGGGCGGCAGACGAAGACCTGCGCGGCCAGCGCGGGCTTGTGGTCGCTGACCCGGACCCGGGCCAGCGCCTCGGCGACCGTCGCGTCCGGCTCCAGCACGATCGGCTCGGTGGTCATCAGACCACCGGCGGTGTCCTCCTCGTACGTCAGCAGGCGGCGCACCGGCGCGGCCTCGTCCGGCTCCATCAGCTGGAGCAGCCGCTCGGCCTCGTCGCCGGGCAGCTCGGAGAGCAGGTCGGCGGCGTCGTCCGGGTCCATCGCCTCCAGGATGTCGGCGGCGCGCTCCTCCTGGAGCTTGCCGATGATCTCGACCTGGTCGTCCTCCGGCAGCTCCTCCAGGACGTCGGCCAGCCGCTCGTCGTCGAGGGCGGCGGCGACCTCGGCGCGGCGCTTGGCGGACAGGTGGTGCAGCACGCTGGCGAGGTCGGCGGGGCGCAGCTGCTCGAAGGTGGCGAGCAGGTTGGCCGCGCCCTGGTTCTGTTCGGGCAGCGAGAAGCCGGTGACGTCCTGCCAGTCCAGGGTGAGCCGCTCGCCCTTGCCCTTGCGCAGCCTCCCGGCCCGGCCGACCTGGACGAAGACCTTGCTGATCTCCCACTCGCGCAGCCGGGTCTGCACCATGCCGACGTCCAGCACGGTGACCTCCTCACCGGTCTTGGACCAGGTGACGGTGCGGTCCAGCAGCTCGGCGAGCACCAGGGTCTCGGACGGGCGCTGCTCGAAGCGGCGCAGGTTGATCACGCCGGTGGTGAGCACCTGGCCGGACTCCAGGCTGGTCACCCGGGTCATCGGCAGGAAGATCCGGCGCCGGCCGACCACCTCGACCACCAGACCGAGTACGCGCGGCGGGCGGCCGCCGAGCCGCAGCGACACGACCACGTCCCGGACCCGCCCGACCTGGTCGCCGTTCGGGTCGAAGACCGCGATGGCGGACAGATGGGAGATGAAGACCCGGGTGCCTGGCCCTGCCATAAACCCTCGACTCGTTCGACGCCGTACGGGGTGCGCCGGGGGCGCACCCGCGGCCAAGGCTACCCGCGTGTCCGAGGCCCGGCCGGGAGGCACGGTAGCGGCCGGACGCGTCCTGGGCGTGAACCTTTAACGGCGCTTGAACAGCAGTTTGGGCAGGCCGGCCGGGATCGGACGGCGGGTGGTGGCGGGGGTGGGCGCCGGCTGCGCGGCATGCGAACCGTCCGGCATCGCCCCGGGGCGCTCGGTGAGCGGCCCGACCGGCTCCAGCCGCAGCACCCGGCACTCGCGGGCCCAGCGGGCGGTGATGGCGTCGGTGTCGGGCGCGTTCAGCCGCTTGCCCTTGAGCTCTTCGACGGCGCCCAGCCAGGCCTCGCTGTCCGGGGCCGGCTCGACCACCCGGGCGCTCCAGCCGGTCAGCCGGCCGCCCTTGTCCTTGCTGCGGACGGTGACCACGGCCCCGGCGCCGGGCTCCAGGCCGTGCAGCGGCTGCTCGCCGCCCCCGCCGACCACCACGACCGCGCCGTCGTGCCAGGCGTGCCACAGCGGCCGGGCGTGCTCCTGCCCGTCCGCACGCACCCAGAGCAGGCCGGACTTCTTCGCGGCCTCCTCCAGCAGGGCCCGGTCGAGGAAGTCGTCGGCGGTCGCGGCGGCGGGCGTACGGTCCATGGCGGACAGCGTACGGCTTTCGGCGTCCACCGGGTGTCTCAGCCTCCGGGCGACAGTTCCATTGTGGCGCCACGGGCCTTACCGTATGACCGCCCCGCCCCCGTGAACAGCAAGGAGCGCCGTGCCCGCCCCCCGGTCCGCGACCGCCCCCTCCGCCGCCCCGGTGACCGCCGACCCGGGTCCGACGCACCCGCTCCCCACCCTCGACCTGCTGCTGCTCGCCGTCTCGATCGGCAGCATCTCGCTCTCCGGCCCGCTGATCAGCGCCACCGCCGCGCCCGCGCTGGCGATCGCCTTCTGGCGCAACGTCATGTCGGTCGGCGTCCTCGGCCCGTACGCGCTGCTGCGCCACCGCGCCGAGCTGCGCGGGATCGGCAGGAGGGCGTTGCTGCTCGCGGTGGCCGCGGGGACGCTGCTCGCCGTGCACTTCGCGCTCTGGATGCCCAGCCTGCGGATGACCTCCGTGGCCTCGGCCACCGCCCTGGTCACCACCACCCCGCTGTGGACCATCCTGCTGATGCGGATGATGGGCGTCCGGGTGCCGAGGCTGGTCCGGCTCGGCACGATCGTCGCCTTCGCCGGCGTCCTGGTGCTGACCGGCGTGGACCTCTCGCTCTCTGCGCGCGCGCTGCTCGGCGACGGGCTCGCGCTCGCCGCGGGCCTGGCCGCGGCCGTGTACATGTTGCTGGGCGCCGAGGTCCGCAAGACCGTCAGCACCACCGCGTACACCCTGGTCTGCTACGCGACCACGGCGCTCGTGCTGCTGGGGATCTGCCTGGTCGCCGGGACGCCGCTGGCCGGGTGGCCGGCCGGGGTGTGGTGGCAGATCGCGCTGCTGATGGTCGTCGCCCAGCTGCTCGGCCACTCGCTGAGCACCCGGGTGGTGCGCAACCTCGGGCCGTCGATCACCTCCACCGCGATCCTGCTGGAGACCCCGGGTGCGGCGCTGATCGCCGCCCTCTGGCTCGGCCAGTGGCCCCCGGCGGCCGCCTACCCGGCGGTGGTGCTGATCCTGCTCGGCCTGGTCCTGGTCGCCCGCGCCGGGCGCAGGTAGCGGACGGCGCCGAGGGCCGGACCTACAGCCAGCCGTTGCGCCGGAAGCCCCGGTACATCCCGACGCAGATCAGCACGATCGCGCCGAGCACCGTCGGGTAGCCGTACTTGTGGTGCAGCTCGGGCATGTACTCGAAGTTCATGCCGTAGACGCCGGTGATCATGGTGGGCACCGCGAAGATCGCCGCCCAGGCGGTGATCTTGCGCATGTCCTCGTTCTGCGCCACCGAGACCTGCGCCAGGTTCGCCTGCAGGAGCGAGTTCAGCAACTCGTCGAAGCCGTGCACCTGCTCGGCGACCCGGGCCAGGTGGTCGGCGACGTCCCGGAAGTACTTCTGGATGTCCGGGTCGACCAGTCGCTGGAGCGGCTCGGACAGCTGCTGCATCGGGCGCAGCAGCGGCACCACGGCGCGCTTGAACTCCAGGACCTCACGCTTGAGTTGGTAGACCCGGCCGACGTCCGAGCTGCGCCCGCCCTTGGCCGAGAAGACGCCGTACTCGATCTCGTCCACGTCGTTCTGGAGCCGCTCGGCGACCAGCAGGTAGTTGTCCACGACGTGGTCGGCGATCGCGTGCAGCACCGCCGACGGGCCCTTGGCGAGCAGCCCGGCCTCGTCCGCGTCGGCCTCCAGCCGGTGGCGCAGCTCCTGCAGCGAACCGTGGCCGCCGTGCCGGACGGTGATCACGAAGTCCCGGCCGGCGAAGACCATCAGCTCGCCGGTCTCCACCACCTCGCTGGTGGGCGTGAGCTGGTCGTGCTCGACGTAGCGGATGGTCTTGAAGACGGCGAACAGCACGTCGTCGTAGCGCTCGACCTTGGGCCGCTGGTGCGCGTGCACCGCGTCCTCGACCGCGAGCGGGTGCAGGCCGAAGCGCTGGGCGATGCCCTCGAACTCGGCCCCGGTCGGCTCGTGCAGCCCGATCCAGCTGAACGAGCCTTCACCCTCGGGGAGTTGATGGGCGGCCTTGACCCGGTGGGCGGCCTCGCGCGGGCTGCACGTCTCGCCCTTGCGCTTGCCGTGCTGGTAGACCGCGCAGTCCACGACCGCCGAGCCGGCGTCCTCGGGTAGAACGCCGTAGACCCCGGCCGCGCCACGGCGGCGGTTGGTGCGGACAGCGGCACGCAGGCTGTTGATCATCGACATGGCAGGCTCCCAGAGGCAGGAACCGTCGCGCGGCGGCGCGGAAGAAAAAACGTTCGGCCGCGGTGCGACGGCGGAGAACACCGGTGAAACGGGGGATGAATGTGCTCTCCCGGCCGGTCCGTCCGCCGTGGGGCCTGCGCCCGGGGCTACCGCGGCTGAATCAGCCGATTGGGCCTGCGGGGCGCGGGGTACGGGGAAGTCGGGGCCGGGCAGAGCTGCCGGTACTGCATGGTCGGCCGGTATCCACCGCAACCACCTCCTTCGCGCCGCCGCCCCGGGACGAACGATCCCGGTGGCCAGTCGCTCACCCTAACATCTGACCGGGCGTCGAAGCCGAGGGGTTTCCCGGAGGTTTCCGAAGCCTTTACGGGATCCGGTACCGCCCCGCCCGCGACCGCCTCCGGACCCGCCCGCACGCGGCCCGCGAACCCCCGGGGGTTACGCTCACCGGCATGGCGCACGACTTCCCGCTCTTCGGCGACCCCCACGGCGGCAGCTCCCCGGAGCTCTCCCGGGAGGCGGTGCTGGCCGCCGTCGAGGCCCGGCTGCTCTCCACCTTCGGCGAGCCGGCCGGCCGCGCCGCGGTCACCTTCCTGGGTGCCGACCGGATCGAGGTGCTGCGCTTCGGCCCGGACGCCGAGGGCCTGGTGCGGTACGCGACGCTCGGCATGTCCGCCGCGCCGATGGCCGACCCGACCTCACCGGTCGCCGACCAGGTGCGCGGCCCGCGCGCCGAACTGGTGCTGACCGTCCGGGGCGGGCGCGACAGCGTGCTGCGCACCCTGGCCACCTTCGCCGCCACCCCGCAGGTCGAGGGCCTGGTGGTGGCCCCGGGCGGCTCGCTGGACCTCGGCTCCCCGCTCTGGGACGGCGCGCCCTTCACCTCGGTGCTCGCGGCCGAACCGGGCGGCCTGGTCGAGGACCTGGAGCTGGCCGATCCGGCCGATCCGGTCCGCTTCCTGCCGCTGCTGCCGATGACGCCCAACGAGGCCGGCTGGAAGCGGGTGCACGGCGCGGCCGCGCTCCGGGAGCGCTGGCTCGACCAGGGCACCGATCTGCGCGACCCGGACCGGCGCGGCGTCCGGCTGGACTGACGCCCGCTCAGGCGGGGCGTACGGCCCGGTCCGCGCGTCCGACCCGCGCTCCGGTGCGCGGGGGCGCGGCAGACGTGCCGGACCCCGGACCGGGGCGCGCTCGTCGCCCCTCGGTCCGGGGTCCGATGTCCGGGGGCCGCGTCGGCTCAGTGCCCGATCGGCTGCGCGCCGGTGGCCTGCGCCAGCAGTGCCTCGTACACCTCCGGGTCGGTGGTGTGCTCGCCGAGCCGGACGGTCTTGCGGGTGCCGTGGTAGTCGCTGGAGCCGGTGACCAGCAGGCCGAGTTCGCCGGCCAGGCCGCGCAGCCGCACCCTGGTCTCCTCGTCGTGGTCGGTGTGGTCGACCTCCAGCGCGGCCAGCCCGGCCGCTGCGAGGTCGGCGATCACCTGGTCGGGGACCGTCCGGCCGCGCTTGACCGCGCCCGGGTGGGCGAACACCGGCACCCCGCCGGCCGCCCGGACCAGCCGGACGGCCGTGACCGGGTCGGTCTCGTGCTTGCGGACGTCCGCCCGCCCGCCGTTGGCCAGCCAGTCGGCGGTGAAGGCGTCCGACACGGTGGGCACCACGCCCGCCTCGACCAGCGCGCTGGCGATGTGCGGCCGCCCGACCGAGCCGGCCCCGGCGATCTGTTGCACCTGCTCCCAGCTGATCTCCGCGCCCAGCTCCCGGCAGCGCTCGACGATCGCCCGTCCGCGCCGGAACCGGTCGGTGCGCACCAGGTCCCGCTCGCGCGCGAACTCCGACTCCTCGGGATCGAACAGGTACGCCAGCAGGTGCATGCTGATGCCGTCGACCACGCAGGACAGTTCGGCGCCCGGGACGACGGTCAGCCGGGCGCCCGCGGGCAGCGCGCGCACCGCCTCGGCGGCCTCGGCGTGGCCGGCCACGGTGTCGTGGTCGGTCAGCGCCACCACGTCGAGGTCAGCGGCGACGGCCGCCGCGACCAGCTCGGCCGGGCTGTCGGTGCCGTCGGAGGCGTTGCTGTGGGCGTGCAGGTCGATGCGCACGGATCGGGCTCCTGGAGGCTCGTGGGTGCCGCCCAGGATAGGTCAGCGGTCAGCCGAACAGCCGGGGGGAGAGCGCCCCGCAGGGCAGCAGGTCCAGTTCGGCGCCGGCCTCGCGCAGGTCGGTCAGCACCAGCTCGTCGTACATCACCAGCGCGGACTGCTCGGGCCAGGCGACCGCCCAGAGCCAGAGTCCGCGGGCCTCGCCGACGAACACCGCGCGGTCGGCCGGGGCGTCCGGGACGTGGAACATCGGGGTGGGCCGCCCGGCGGCCATCAGCTTGGCGTCGGCGGGCTTGTAGAGGCCGACGGAGTCACCCGGATCCGGCCCGGGCAGGCCCGAGTAGCGGGCGCCGAGGCCGACCCCCAGCTCCTCGGCGACCAGCACCAGCTCGCCGAAGCCGCCGAGCGGGGCCGGCCCGGAGCAGGCGACGGCGGTGGCCCGGGCGCCCGAGACGTCGTCGCCGACGTGGGCGATGCCGGTGTAGAGCCAGCCGACCGGGAGCGGCCAGGGCAGCCAGACCGGGACCTGGGAGCGGGCGACGGCGACGCCGAGGGCCTCCACACTCGGGGGCAGCACGGGCTGCATCGGGTGCACGGCTCCGTGCCGGTCGCACTGCCAGGTGTCTGAGAACAGACCGGGGGCGCGGACCCGGCCGGCGCACCTCGGGCAGCTTGGCTCGCCCCTCATAGCCGTCAACGCTCCTCCCTCCGGTCCGCCGCGTCAAGGACGATCACCCGTACGGAGGGCTCGGCGGCACCTGTCGGTGGCGGAAGCCCGATCGGCGCCGGGTGGGCGCGGTGCGGGCGGTTCCCGTTGGGGGATGTCCCGTCCCGGGCGGCGGCAAACGTCCCGGGCTCCGGCCCCGAACACACTGACGCCCCGTCATCGGCGAATGCGGTGACGGGGCGTCAGTCGGGTATCGGAACGTCCGGATCGGATGCTCCCGGCTCGTCGGCGGCGGGTGAGGGCTCCCGGTCGGGGGCGCCGCGCCGGGTCAGACGGTCGGGCACGGGCGGATGAGCAGGCGCTCGCCGGTGCGGGCGGCGGCATCGACGACCTCGCGCACGGTGGCGGCGTCGGCGATCAGGCGGTCGGCGGCGGAGCCGTTGGTGTCGTCGAGTCGGACGATCTCGAAGCGCATGGTCTTCGTCATGGGCGTCTCCTTTCCTGACCCCGCGGGGCGGGGCGGTCGCGGCTGAGTCGGTATCAGCCCTTTCGGGGTCTTGCGGATCCGGCGGTGCGGCCGGACCGGGCGGGTCGTCGTCGCGTGTGCGGCGGTCTGCTGTGGCAAGGGCTTCCCCCCTGCTTGCCTGATGGGTCCAGTGCCTCGTGAACCACGGTGACGTGGCCGTGCTACCGGGCCGTTGCCCGTCCGTAACGTCCAGGTTTCGGGTGATTGGTGCCGCAGTGGAGGCCGGCGATGATTCCCGGACAGAATCAAAGATTACCGTAACTAACGAATTTTGTCCTGCGTTGAAGTCGATCGAAGTCGAAGAAGTGGTACAGACCACTTCTGGCGGATCGGGGGAACCGGCCCGGGTCGGCGCGCTCCGGTGCGGGCCGGTCAGGCCCAGAACGCGGCCAGCGTCTGGGCCGTGGCGGCCGGCTGCTCGGCGTTGGGGGAGTGGCCGGCGTCCGCGACCACGACCCGGCGGGCGCCCAGGCGTTCGGCCATCGCGGTCTGCTCCGGCACCGGCCAGGCGTAGTCCCGCACCCCGGACAGCACCAGCAGCGGCAGCCCGGGGGTTGCGGCGGCCAGCTCCGCCACCCGGTCCGGCGCAGCCACCAGGTGGCCGCCGGTGACGGACAGCGCCCGCGGCACGTTGGCCAGCCAGCGCCGGTGCAGGAACTCCTCGACGGCCGGCTCCAGGCTCGGCCGCGGCTGCCCGCTCTCCGCCTCCAGCTGCCGCATGACCTGCCAGATCTGCTCCAGGTCCATCATCTGCAGGGCGTCCAGCAGCAGCTTGGTGCGGGCCGCCTCGGCCGGGTCGATCGCGCCCGGGCCGGTGGACATCAGGGTCAGCGACCGCCAGGGCAGCGGGCCCTCGGCGGCCGCGGCGAGCACCGCCTCGCGCACCACCTGGCCGCCGAAGGAGTGCCCCAGCAGGTGGACCGGCCCGCCGTCGGCCGCCAGCGCCTCGGTGAGCGCCCGTACGTCCGCGCCGAGCGCCCCGACGCCGTACGCCGCCGGGTCGTCCGGGCCGCCAGTCTGGTACTGCCCGCGCTGGTCCACGGCCGTCACCCGGTACCCGGCGGCCGCCAGCGGCTTCAGCAGCGCGATGAAGTCCTCCTTGCTGCCGGTGAACCCCGGCACCAGCAGTGCCGAGCCGCGCACCGGCCCGGCCGGCTCCGCCCGCAGCGCCGCGAACTCCCCGCGCCCGGTCACCACCCGCTCGGCCCGCACGCACCCGGGCAGTGTCAGAAACGGCGGCGTGCTCATGGGTTGTTCTCCCTTGCTGTCCTGCCGGTGACCTGCTGTCCCGCCGGCGACTGCCCGGCCACCCGAGCTTAGAGGGGCGGCCCGGCCCGCCCCGGGCCAGTGAGTCGTCGGCCGCCACCGGCCCTGCCGGTGCACAGGAGGCCCCTTGGGGCCGCTGCCGGGGCGGTGATGCCGGCGCGGTCGTCGGCGCCCGCCGTGCGGACGCACCCGGGAACGCCCGAGGGGGCGGGCCGGGCCGGGTGGCCTGGCCCGCCCCCTCGGGCGAGACACCGGGTGTCAGCTCTCCGGGGTGGCCTCCACGGGCGCGGCGGCCTTGCGGGTGCGCTTGCGCGGGGCCGGGACCTCGGCGGTGGCCTCGGTGGCCGGAGCCTCCGGGGCGGTCTCGGCGACGGCCTTCGGCTTGCGGGCCCGGGTGGCCTTCTTCGCCGGGGCGGGGGCCTCGGCGGTCTCGGCGGCCGGGGCGGCGGTCTCGGCGGCCTCCGCCTTCGGCTTGC